>NYVM01000056.1 GCA_002684605.1 Candidatus Pelagibacterales bacterium
TCCAAGTACTTACGCACAAGAAAAACTAAAATATGGTCAGAGAGCAGAACTCGCAAAACATTATGTAGCAGATAATTCTCTAAATGAATTTTTCCAAGGAACAATAAAAGAAGTAGCCTTAATAGTACAGGGAGGACTTTATAATAATTTGATATCTTCTTTGCAGGAAATGGGCCTTGCTGATAGCTTAGGCAATACTCAAGTATCTATTTATGTTTTAAATGTCGTACATCCATTAATTCCAGATGAAATCATTTCTCATGCTAAAAAATTTAAAGCATTACTAGTTATTGAAGAGGGGCAGCCTCAGTATATTGAACAGGAATTAGGATTGCTATTACATAAAGAAAAAATTAATGTTGATTTGAAGGGTAAAGATATTCTTCCTATGGCAGGCGAATATACTTCTGAAGTTATATATAAAGGTGTTTTTAGCTTTATAAATAATTATATTCCTGATTTTCAAAATTTCTCTAATTTAAATTATAATGCTGAAATAGATCAATTAAGGGATGAAGCATCTTCTTCCTTGGGGGAAGTTGTTCCTGCAAGACCGCCAGGGTTTTGCACAGGGTGTCCAGAAAGACCATTCTTTTCAGCTTTAAAAATGGTGGAGAAAGATATAGGAAAAATCCATGTTTCTACCGATATAGGATGTCATTCTTTTGCTACCTTTGCTCCATTTTCTTTTGGTCAATCTATTTTAGGTTATGGAATGAGTCTCGCCTCAAGTGCAGGTGTTCAAAGTTTTTCAGATAAAAGGCCTATTGCTATAATGGGAGATGGAGGATTTTGGCATAATGGTTTGTTAAGTGGTGTAGCATCAAGATTATTAAACAATTCAGATGGTATATTAGTTATACTTCAGAATGGATATACATCAGCAACAGGTACGCAAGATCTTATTTCAACTCCTGAATCCAGTAATAGAGTATTGGCAGCTTCTGAAAGCTCTACTAGTACAGATAAAACAATAGAGGAAGCGTTAGAAGGTTTAGGAGTAGAGTGGATAAAAACTGTTCATACTTATAAAGTTGGTTCTGTTAAAAAGGTTATTGCTGAAGCATTTGAAAGTTCTTTTAATGGTTTAAAAGTAATCATTGCAGAAGGGGAATGTCAGTTAGAAAGGCAAAGAAGATTAAAACCTATTAAAGCTAATGCTATAAAAATGAATAAACGATTTGTGAGAGTTAAGTATGGGGTAGATGAAGCGACTTGTACGGGTGATCACTCCTGTATAAGGCTTTCTGGGTGCCCAACATTAACAGTTAAGCCATCTAGTGATCCTTTAAAAACAGACCCTGTGGCTCATGTTACTGATGGATGTGTCGGTTGTGGTTTATGTGGAGAAAATGCAATAGAAGCAACATTATGTCCTTCTTTCTATAAAGCTGAAATAATAAATAACCCTAATTTTAAAGAACGTTCTCTATCATGGATGAGAAATAAAGTTATTGGTTTACTTTCTTGAATAATCATAAAACTTTATCAGTATTAATTACCGCACTAGGAGGAGAAGGCGGTGGAACTTTAATGAATTGGATTTTAGATTGTGCAAGAAAAGAAAATTTTTTTGTACAGGGAACTTCTATACCAGGAGTTGCACAAAGAACAGGAAGTACAAGTTATTATATAGAAATATGTGACCAAAATTTTGAAAAAGGTAAGGAGCCAATATTATCACTATACCCAAAGCCCGGAAGAGTAGATGTAGTCATTGCTAGTGAATTATTGGAAGCAGCAAGGGTAATTGAAAAAGGATATGTAAACCCCGATAAAACTTTATTAATTACTTCTTCTAGCAGAACTTATACTAATTTAGAAAAATCACATTTGGCAGACGGAAGGTTTAATGAAGATAAAATATTAGCGACATGCAATAAAATGTCTAAAAGTTTTATATGTTTAGATTTAAACAAAATAGCTTTAAATCATTCAACAATAGTTTCTGCGACAATGTTTGGAGCATTAGCAGGTTGCCATGTGTTTCCGTGGTCAAAAAAAACTTGTGAAACTATTTTTTCTAAAAATGATTTTGGAAAAAATAGTTTAGAAGGTTTTAATTTTACCTATAGCGAAATCAATTCTGATGCTAATAGTACTTTTGATGCTAATTCTTTTGCTAGCTCTATTTTAGTAAAAAAGCAACTTGATGATGAGGTCTTTTTATCATCGTTGCCAATGGAACTTTCTAACCTAGTAGCGTTAGGAAAAGAAAGGTGTATTGATTATCAAAACAAAAAATATGCAAAGTTATATATCGCTAGAATTAAAAAAATAGTTTCTTCAATAAATTTAGAAAATGAACAGATAATTCCAATTATAGAAAATATAGTGAGAAGACTATCTTTGTGGATGACTTATGAAGATATTCCTAGAGTTGCGCAACATAAGATAAAGCCAGAGAGATTTATAAAAATAAAAGAGGAAATAAAAATAAAAAAAAATCAAATACTTTTGGTTCAAGATATTTTTAAACCAGGTATAAATGAAATAGGAGCTATGTTGCCTAGAAAAATAGGACAGTTTTTTATAAAAAATAATAAAGTAATGTCATTTTTACCTTTTATAGGAAAAGGCATGAAAATTAATTCATTAACAATATTTGGTTTTCTTAGTCTAAAATTTTTAGCGACTTTTCGTTATATCAGGACAATTTCTCTACGTTATAATGAAGAGCAAAAAAATATAGAAAAATGGATTAATAATATTATTATTGCTTTAAGTAAATCTGTAACTTTTGCAGAAGGCTTAGCAGATATGCCTCAAATTTTAAAAGGTTACGGAGATACTTGGGATAGAGGAAAAATAAAATATAATATGATTAATAGTGCTTTAGTAGAAAAAAAAATAGGTGATCTTAACAATAGTAAGGATGGAGAAATTTTAAAACAAGCTATTCTAATTTGTATGAATGATACAGAAGTTGAAAAATTAGAAATATTTTTAAATAATAATTCTTAATTATTATATTTTAATCTAGTGCTTGAACTATTTTTTCACACATTTTTTTAGCATCTGCAAAAAGCATCATAGTATTTTCTTTGTAAAAAACATCATTATCAATACCAGCATAACCTGGTGATAAAGATCTCTTAACAAATAAAACAGTCTTTGCGTTTTCAACCTCTAAAATAGGCATTCCTGCTATTGGACTAGTAGGGTCTGTTTTAGCAGCTGGGTTTGTTACATCATTAGCACCTATAACAAAAGCTACATCTGTAGAAGAAAAATCACTATTAATATCTTCTAGTTCAAAAACTTCATCATATGGAACATTGGCTTCAGCTAATAGTACATTCATATGTCCAGGCATTCTACCTGCAACTGGATGAACAGCATATTTTACATTAACACCCGAATCTTTTAATTTATCTGACATTTCTCTTAAAATATGTTGTGCTTGGGCTACTGCCATTCCATAACCAGGAACAATAACTACATTTTGAGAATTTTGCATAATAAAAGCCGCATCTTCAGCACTTCCAGACTTTGCATTTTTATTAGCATTACCTGTTTTTTGATCTTCGGATGTATTCCCAAAGCCTCCTAATATCACGCTTATAAAGGATCTATTCATAGCTCTACACATTATGTAAGAAAGAATAGCACCAGAACTTCCTACCAAAGCACCAACTATTATTAAAGCAGTATTTTGAAGGGTAAAACCTATACCTGCCGCTGCCCATCCTGAGTATGAATTTAACATAGAAACTACTACAGGCATATCTGCCCCACCAATAGGTATAATTAAAAGGATGCCTATTAATAAAGCTAATATAGTTAACATATGAAAATAATTAGGATCTTCATTATTAGTAAAACATATTATCAAAATAACCATAGCAACACCTATTAAAAGATTAACTATATGTTGCCCTTTAAATACTAATGGAGCTCCACTTATAATTCCTTGGAGTTTTCCAAAGGCAATAATAGAACCTGTAAAAGTAATTGCTCCTATTGCTACACCTAAAGACATTTCTATTCTGCTTGCAATTTTTATAGATCCTATACTTCCTATACCATAGGATTCGGGTGATAATAATGCAGTGTATGCTACAAGAACAGCTGCTACACCAACTAAGCTATGAAAAGCTGCAACTAATTGAGGCATAGCTGTCATTTCTATTTTAAGCGCTATAGTGGTGCCTATAACTGCTCCTATTAAAATTGCAGTTATGATAAGAGAATAATTCGATGTCTCAGGTTGTAAGATAGTAGTTATAATCGCTACTGTCATTCCAAGAATTCCAAAGTAATTTCCTTTTCTAGCACTAGTTGGGCTAGATAAACCTTTAAGTGACATTATAAACAGTATAGAAGCTAATAAATATAAAAGAGCTGAGAAATTGATACTTATCATTTATCTTTTCCTTTATTTTTTTTAAACATTGCTAACATTCTCCATGTAACAACAAATCCTCCAAAAATATTTATAGAAGCTATAATAATTGCAATAAAACCTAACCATTTAGATGTGATATCGACTTCATTACTTGCTGAACCTAGTGCAATTAATGCTCCAACAATTATTATTCCTGAGATAGCATTAGTAACAGACATTAAAGGAGTATGTAATGCAGATGTAACCGACCAAACAACAAAATAGCCTACAAAAATTGCAAGGATAAATATCGTTAAGTCTATAATAAATGGATCGGTCATACTGTATTCTCCTAGGACTATATATTCATAACTTTACCGTCATGACTAACACAAGATTTTTTTAGTATTTCATCTTCCCAGTCTATTTCAATTTTTTTATCTTTAACCATTAATTGAACAAAGTTAAATAAGTTTTTTGAGTATAAACTGCTTGCATCCTGAGATAATTTACTCGGAAAATTTGCATAACCCATTATTTTAACACCATGCTCAACAATAGTTTCATTTAATTTAGTGAGTTTACAATTACCGCCAGCTTCTGCAGCTAAGTCGACAATTATAGAGCCTGGTTTCATATCTTTAACCATGTCATCAGTAATTAATTCTGGAGCTTCCTTCCCAGGAATTAAAGCAGTAGTTATGACAATATCTTGAGCTTTAATAGTTTTATGCAGAAGGTCTTTTTGTTGTTTTTTATATTCATCTGTCATTTCTTTAGCATAGCCACTATCTGTTTCATTATCAGAGATAGTATCATTTTCTAAGATTACTTCCACAAATTTTGCACCCAAGCTTTCAACTTGTTCTTTAGCGGCAGCCCTAACATCAAAAGCGGAAACTATAGCACCTAGTCGTCTTGCAGTAGCTATGGCTTGCAATCCAGCTACTCCAGCTCCAAGTATTAAAATCTTAGCAGGAGCAATAGTACCTGCAGCTGTCATCATCATCGGTATTGCCTTAGAAAACTCAGACACAGAATCTATTACAGCTTTATATCCTGCAAGATTAGACTGAGAAGATAAAGCATCCATAGATTGAGCTCTACTTATTCTAGGTATAAGTTCTACAGAAAAGGCATCGATATGATTATTTGCTAGATCTTTTATTTTATCTTGGTTTTGTAATGGTTTTAAGAAACCTATAACTTTAGTACCTTTATTGTAATACTTAATATTATCTGAGCCATTTCCATCTTTATGAACAGTATTTACTTTAAGAACAATATCTGCAGAAGATATCAGTGTCTTAGTATCAGTAACAATATTAGCCCCTGCATTTTTATAAGACTCATTAGAAAAAAAAGAACTTACACCAGCGTCTTCTTCAATATCTACGGAAAAACCTAAAGAAATAAATTTTTTTACTGTTTCAGGAGATGCTGATACCCGTTTTTCTAAGTCTTCTGTTTCTTTTACTATAGCAATTTTCATATTACATATTCTTATTTTTAAGTTAATTTTAAAAATTAATACTTATAAATATATTTTACAAGTCTTTATTTTTTTATAATTATGATTATTTTTTTATTTTACCCACAGTGGAATTTTATTTAGTTCTACATCAAATACGGGAACTAAAATCAGCGCAATAATTACTCCTATTATTAATAAAGAAATTATATTTAACCATATACCTGCTTTTATCATATCAGAAATTTTGAGGTGACCAGAAGCATATGCAATGGTATTAGGAGGTGTTGCAACTGGCATCATAAATGCACAACTTGCAGCAAGTGTAGCAGGAATAATTAAAAGTAAAGGATCTTGACCAAGTCCCAGAGCTGTTGCTCCCAGAATAGGAATAAATGTTGAAGCAGTTGCTGTGTTAGAGGTTAATTCTGTTAGTATAATAATACTTACCACACATATTAGGACTAAAAGTATAATAGATATGTTGGATAGGCTATTACTTAAAGAACCAATCCATGCAGCTAATCCCGATGTATTTATCACTGTGGCAAGAGATAACCCGCCACCAATTAATATTAGTGCACCCCAAGGTATATTTTGGGCAACTTCCCAATTAATTAATCTTTGTCTTTTTGGTCTATTGGAGGGTATAATAAATAAAAAAATTGCAGCCATTATTGCTATTGAAGAATCATTTATTGCTCCAGAAGGAATTACACCTACTAATGCATTTGAAATCCACTTTCTAGATATCCATAAAAAAGCTGTTACTATAAAGACTATTCCTACCATTACTTCATCTTGAGTGACTGTACCTAATTCTTTTATTTTATCCTTAATTACCTTGTCTTTTATTGTTATTTTAGAATCTAAAGGAAAACATAAAAAAGTAAGTATTATCCAGGCTATAGGCAGAAGTATAATTGAAGTAGGAAGTCCAATTTTTAACCAGTCTACAAAACTTATTTCATAATTATACATTTCTGAGAGCATGGCAGCCATTACCGTATTAGGAGGAGTTCCAATTATTGTTGCTATTCCTCCAATTGTTGCTGAAAATGCAATACTTAATACTAAACTTTTATCAAAGTTATGATTTTTAACATTATTTTTATCTTCTTTAAATACAGTAATAATAGATAACGCAATCGGTAACATCATAATGGCTGTTGCACTATTGCTAATCCACATGGATAAAAAAGCAGTAGCACACATAAATCCAAAAATTAGAGATTTAGGACCACTTTTAAATTTAGATATTATATAATAAGCTATTCTTTTATGAAGCCCTGTATGCTGCATAGCTAAACCAATTATAAAACCTCCCATAAAAAGAAATATTATAGGATGACTAAAACCTTGGGCTGTTGCTTTTATAGGACTTATATCTAATATTGGAAAAAGAACTATAGGAACCAGCCCTGTAGCAGGTAAGGGAATAGCTTCTGTTAACCACCAAGTTGCCATGAGCAGGGCAACGCCTAAAGTCAGCCACGCTTTATTATTTAATGATTCAGGTGAAGGCAGTAAACAAGTAGCAATAAGAAATATTATTCCTATAAGTAAACCAATAAACTTTGTTTTGTTCATTTTTTTATCATTTTCCTATATACTTTTTATAAAGAATACTTTGCTTCTTATTTTAAATGTTTATAAGTCTTTTTTATATATTTTTAATATATAAAGCAATTACCTGTATAAATGGAGATTAAATTTATGAGCGCCAAATATGTTTACGTAATGAAGGAATTGAATAAAACTTGGCCAGGTGGCAAGCAAGTAATAAAAGACGGTTGGCTATCTTTTTATCCAGGAGCTAAAATTGGAGTATTAGGATCTAATGGTGCAGGAAAATCTACACTATTAAAAATTATGGCCGGTTTAGATAAAGAATTCTCTGGAGAAGCCTGGTCTGCAGAAAATATAAAAGTAGGTTATCTAGCTCANGAACCANTTTTAGATAAAGATTTAAATGTATTTGAAAATATTATGTTAGGTATTGCAGATGTAAAAAATACTTTAAAGGAGTTTGAGGAAGTAAGTTTAAAATTTGGAGAGGTTTCAACAGATGAAGAGATGAATAATCTGTTAGCTAAACAAGCAGAACTTCAAGAAAAAATTGATGCTATAGATGGGTGGGATATAGATAGACATATTGAAATAGCAATGGATGCTCTGCGATGCCCGCCTGCTGAGAGTAATATTTCTGATTTATCAGGAGGAGAAAAAAGAAGAGTAGCTTTATGCCAGTTATTATTATCAAAGCCAGACATGCTTTTATTAGATGAACCTACTAATCATTTAGATGCCGAATCTGTAGCCTGGTTGGAAAGAACATTAGCTGATTTTTCTGGCACAGTTGTTGCTATAACACATGATAGGTATTTTTTAGATAATGTTGCAGGTTGGATTTTAGAGATAGATAGAGGTAATTTAATTCCATTTGAAGGTAATTATTCTAATTGGTTGGAGCATAAGCATAAAAGACTTAAGCAAGAAGCTAGAGAAGAAGTATCTATACAAAAAACTATTTCTAATGAGCTAGATTGGGTGAGGCAAAATCCAAAAGCAAGACAATCTAAATCTCAAGCAAGAGTGAATGCATATGAAGCTCTAGTTGCAGCATCTCAAGAAAGAGAGAAAGGTCCTTCTCCTCAGCAAATCGTTATTCCTTCAGGAGAAAGGTTAGGAGCTAATGTTATTGAAGCAAAAAATATTAGTAAAGGTTTTGGAGATAAATTATTAATCGATAATTTATCATTTAAAATTCCACCTGGTGCAATAGTAGGTATAATTGGCCCAAATGGAGCAGGTAAAACTACATTGTTTAATATGATTTCTGAAAAAGATAAAGCGGATAGTGGAAATATGTCTGTAGGTGAAAGTGTTAATTTAGGATATATTGATCAAAATAGAGATTCATTAAATGATAAAAACACTGTATGGAGTGAAATTAGTGAAGGTGCTGAACAGACTGAACTCGGAAGACAGACCGTTCCTAGTAGAGCATATGTTTCATGGTTTAATTTCAAAGGTGGTGATCAGCAAAAAATTATTGGGCAATTATCTGGTGGAGAGAGAAATAGAGTTCATTTAGCTAAAATGTTAAAGTCAGGAGCAAATGTATTGTTATTAGATGAACCAACTAATGATTTAGATGTAGATACTTTAAGGGCACTTGAAGAAGCTTTAGGTTCATTTTCTGGTTGTGCTTTAATAACTAGTCATGACCGATATTTTTTAGATAGNATAGCCACACATATNTTAGCTTTTGAAGGTTCNAGCCATGTTGAATGGTTTCAGGGAAATTATGGGTCTTATGAAGAAGACAGAAAAAGAAGACTTGGAGAATCTTCGGATAGACCTCACAGAATCAAATATAAACCAATTTCAAGGTAAATTATTTATTTTCAGCATTCTTTGTTTCTAGATCAATAATTAAAGAATGTAAGCCGCCTTTTTTAATAGAAGCACCAAAGTCTGCTCTTTTTGTAGCTAATAGGCTTACACCTTCTATAGCTATGTCTATAATTTTAATTCCATTGCCTCTATCTCTAAGTCNCCAATCTATCCTTAGAGGAGGAGCAGTTTCATGCTCTATATGAGAAGATACAATAGTATCCTTTTTTCCCTTATTAAAAGCTTTATCAATTATAAATAATTGATTTGAATAGACTCCTAATTGAGAGGCATAAACTTTTACAATATGTTTATCAAATGCNTTACCAAATCTTACAAGCTCTCCTGGCGAAGCTCCTTTAGAAGCTTTTCCAAGTACAGCTCTATGNATAAGCTTTTTATCAAAANTATTATTTAGCATTNTTGCAAATAGCAATTCTCTAGTCTGCAAATCTTCTATAGGNGTTTTAAGAATATNAATAGCTTGTTGGCCTACTCCTTCAATATATNTAACAGCTAAANNTTCTTCTATTGCATAACTATATTTTGAAATACAAAGCATTATAAATAAATTAATACAAATATGTTTTAACGTTTTAATCATACTCTTTTATTACCTTCA
>NYVM01000057.1 GCA_002684605.1 Candidatus Pelagibacterales bacterium
CAATATCATCTTCTTTATCATCTTCTTTATCATCTTCTTTATCATCTTCTTTATCAGGTGTTGTATTTATTTCTATATCAGGCATTTCTTGTTGAATACTTGTTGTTTCAATAGAATTATTAGTTGGCATTATAACAACTGGTTTATCGGAATCCAATACTACAATTTTTTGAGAAGGTTGTATATTAAATGGATTTTCAGGAGGATTTACAGGATTTTGAACTTTAAAATTAAAAAATGGATTATCAATAGGTTGTTGAACTTGTTGAGGTTGTTGAACTTGTTGAAGTTGTTGAACTTGTTGAACTTGTTGAACTTGTTGAACTTGTTGAGGTTGTTGAACTTGTTGAGGTTTATTTTCATTTACTATTAAACCTTTATTTATTAACTGACTAATATGACTAATATATCTTTTAATATCCATATGTTTAAACATATATAATCTCTTATCATAATCATTATCATCTGGATATATTTCTTTTAATTTTATAATGATTGTTTCCATTACTTGTTTTTTTAAAAAAGAACTTTTTTCTAATTTAAGTTTATACATCATTAAATTATTTGGTATTTTCTTATACCATAATTCAATTTCCTCATTTGTTACTATTGGAATAATATATCGTTCTGTAATAGGATTATATTCAGGAGCATCTGGTAATAAATATAATGGAATATAAAGTTCTTGTAATTTATTTATTGCAAGACTCCAATTATCAGGAACTTGATTTTTATCTAATATTTCAATTATATGTTTTGGTAAAATTGGAGTCTTATCAATATCATAAATCATTTTATTTATTTTCCATCCTATAGGATAACGATTTGGTAACATACCATCATTTTCTCCAACAAACCAATTTTCAGTTGAATTACCTTTACTATCCATTAACAATGATTTATATAGTTCTCCTTTTTCTTCATCAAAAGAATTATATTTCCATCCATAATCTTCTGGTTTCAAATTATTTTGTTCTTTTGGAAATTCATAAGGTTCATTATTTGGTTTAGGTTCATCAAATATAGTTTCACCACTATCTTCTATTTTTTCTTTATTCTCTCTGGTAATTCTATTAATTTCCATTTTTATATCTGCGTCTTCATTTTTAGTTAATTTTAAAATATTATTTGAATATCCTAATGATGTTACTTGTTCAATATTATCTTCTGTTATAATTCTCATTTGAATATTCATAGTTTGTAATTCATGAATTAATAATTTAAAAGCATAAGGTACTCTTAAAACACTAAAACTTTTTCCATATTTTGAAATATTTTCAATATTGAGTTTATTATCTAGTGTAGTATTAAATTTAATAGGTCCATCTGCCATTGGACTCAAAAAAATATTTTGACTATTATTATAGATTGCAATAGCACCAGTATTATTACAGACTGCCATATAGTAATCATCACCTCTAGTTAGCATTGATTCTTGTATAAATCCTGCTGCTCCATGAGCAATCATACCATCACGTTCCATTTCACCGATTCTTAAACCACCGTCATTTGCTCTACCTCCAACAGTTTGTCTTGTTAAACTGGTTTTTGGACCTCTTGCTCTGTAATTAATCTTATCTTTAACCATATGTTTTAATCTCATATAATATGTAGGTCCTATATATATTTCGGCATCTAATTGCTGACCTGTCATTCCATTATATAATATTTGATTTCCAGTAGAGTTGTATCCATTTTGAGTTAATACTTTTCCAAATTTATCGTGTTTTGAACCTTTATTTATAAAAGCAGTACAATCACCATAACCTCCTAAGCTTAAACAAGCTTTTCCCATTAACGTCTCTACTAATTGTCCAATAGTCATTCTAGAAGGTAAAGCATGTGGATTAATAATAATATCTGGTCGCACACCATCTTCAGTAAAAGGCATATTTTCTTCAGGAATAACTAATCCAACTGTTCCTTTTTGTCCACATCTACTACAAAATTTATCACCTATGGCAGGTATTCTCTCTTCTCTAATTCTTACTTTTGCCAATCGAAATCCTTCTTCATCTTCTGTCATAAAAGTTTTATCAACTACACCTAATTGTCCTTTTTTTGGATAAACCGAATCATCAATTTTTATATCCGGATCAATTAAATTAGTTTTTACTTTTCCAATAACGGCTTTTTTATCATCGACCGGTTCATTTTCTTTAATAAGTCCATATTCATCTAATACACTGTAATCATATCCATATTTTTTTCCATCTACATTATTATTTTGAATATTTTCAAAATGAGAATCAATACTGTTTTCACCAATTTTTGAACTTTCTTCACGACTTTCATACATACTATAATATGTTGTTCTAAACATACCTCTTTTAACAGATGCTTCATTAAATAATATGGAATCTTCGACATTATATCCACCATATACCATAATAGCTACAATAACATTTTCGCCATATGGGTGTTCTTCATTATTAATATATTTTAAATATCTACTCTTAGTAAGAGGTGTTTGTCCATAATTAAGAACAACTCCCATCTTATCAATCCTAGTGAAAAAATTAGAACTATATAATGAAACGGCTTGTTTTGCTTGTCCACAAAAGAATAAATCTCTAGGTAATTGATTATTTTCAGGAAAAACAATTTGATTACCCATTACTCCTAATAATAATGATGGATGAATTTCAATATGTGTATATGGTTTACTATCTTCAAACTTATATTCATTTGATATAAGAGAATTTTCTTCTTCGGATGTATCGATATATTCAATAATTCCTTGAGAATCTTCTATTTTTTCAAACTCGTCAGTATCATATAAATCATTAATTTTATAATAATTACATGAATTAATAGTATAATTATCCATCTTTTTCTTGGAAAATCCGGATATTAAATTAGACCATGTAAAATTATTATTATTTATTTTTTCTATAATTTCTCTCTTTTTAAAGTATGGTTTTTTATTTTCTGTATAAAATACAGGCCTACATAATCTACCAGAATCAGTAAAAATAATTAATTCATTTTTTTTAATATTCCAACTTACGCTATTATAAACAGGTATTAATCCATTTCTTTTATATTTTTTAAGCACTCTTACAATTTCTTGAGGATTATTTATCGCTCCAACCCAAGAACCATTAATAAATATTTTTGTAGCACTGTATAAATAACTACTAGTACATTCTTCTAATAATTTCATTTTACAAATACTTCTCATAAATCGCATCATTGGATATCCAGAACATCCACTAGTAATATGTGCAGAAATAGACATATGTTTATGAAAACCAACATTACCACCGTCTGGTGTATCTACTGGATCGATAATTCCCCATTGTGAACCATGTAGTAATCTAGGTTTTACCACCTTCGCAGTTGAATCCATTGGTAAATTAATTTTTCTTAAATGAGAAATAAAACTATTATATGATAATCGATTAAGTCCCTGAACCGCTCCCAGTTTTTTAGTATGTTCTTGAGCGCCCCAATTTCCTTTAAATGCTTTTTTAAATCCGGTTTCAACAATACGTTCATTAAAAAACTTTTCATAATTATTGGTTATAAGGTCTTTAAATGATTCATTTTGATAAATTTCTTTTGATTTTTTTAAATTATATTCTGAATCCAATCTTAATTTAATATTATCTTGTTGTAATTTATAATACTCTTTAAATAAGTCATACAACATAGTGCCAGGAACTTCTACGCGTTTAAATCTAAAACTATCTCTGTCTGTTGGTGGCTCCATTTTAGTAAATACAAGTAATAAACTATTAACAATATATCCCAGAAAATAGGCTTTTTGTTTAAAATTTAATTCACCAATATTTGGAAGAAAATAGTTACATAAAATATCCATTACATGTGTTGTAGTATTACCCTTAACAAATTCTTTAATATATTTAATAGCGTTTTCTTGAGTAAATATTTTAGATGCGTCATGAATACTAGGTATAAACAAATCAATCATTGAACTATTTTGTTCTAAATTTAACAAACAATGTTCGATAATACTTTTATCTGATACAACCCCTAGAGCACGAAATACAATAAATAGTGGAACTGGTTTTTTAACATTTGGAATATTAACAACAATTTGATTATTACTATATATAGACGTAGGAGCCAAAATTCTAACAGATAAAGTTCTTTCAGGTTTAGATGCGTCTTCAGAAACAGTTCTTATATCAGCACCATGACTATAAAGTTCATTATAATTTTCCCTTATATAAAGCATATTATCGGCAAATTTTTCTTGACTTATAATTACTTTTTCTTTTCCATCAACTATAAAATAACCTCCATAATCATTACGACATTCACCCATATTATATCTAACTTCACGATTTAATCCATTTAAAATACATAAATCTGATTGTAACATAATTGGAAATCTTCCTAAAAATAGGTTTTTATATTCAACTGATGAATCATTTATATTTCCATTATTATCTACTAATTGAAAATCAACTTCTAAATCATAATGAATTGTAATTCCATAATTCATATTTCTTAATCTAGCTTCATTTGGATACATAAAATGTTCTCTATTATCATCATATATCACTGGTTTTCCATAATATATTTTTGAACCATCTTTTCCACCTAAATATAATTGACATTTATACTTATATTCTTTGGTTTTTGAATCTTGTTCTTTTTGTAAATATATTGGATTCTTTTCCTTGAAAATACTTTTTAGTCCTGTTTTAAAAAAATCATTATACGAATTAATATGATGTTGAACTAACACTTGTGGATTATCTTGAAAAAATGTTTCAATTATATTCCAAGTAAAATTACTATTGGTAGTCATATATAATATATCATAAGTATATTTTTTTATAATGTATTTTCATTAACATATATATTTTTACATATAATCATAAAATTATTAATATAATTATAATTTTATAATTTAATATTCAAATGGTTCTTCTATTACTAATACAGATGATCTTTTCATTATCATAAAACCACCTAATACTACAAAGTAAAATATAATGGGTAAAAATAATAAAAACCAAGAAATATTAGTATAACCGTTTTTACATAAAGAATCTAATACAATAGTTACAAATAGTAGATATATTGCTTTAATAATATAAATTAAATAAATATTATCTATAGGACAATCATAATTACCCATACAAAAAGAACCTTGATTTCCTATATTTGAAATAATCATAACTAATAATGTAAATACACTAATTAGAAAATATATCATAGCAGGCGTACACATTTTTTTAATTTGTCCTAACATTATTATGATATATTTAAAGAAAAAAATATTAGAACATTATATTTTAGCTACTTTATTATTCGCATTCGTAAATATTTGTTTTACATTAGGTGCTTGTGTTCCAATAATTTTATAATCATTATCAATTGGTTGATCTTGTGTAGGATAAGGATTTTCACTAATAGGTTGTTCCTTACCAATTAAGTTATAATAACCACTACTTAGTCCATATTGAGCACCTCTTCCTAAATTAACAATTTCCTGAAAAAATCCGCCTTTTTGTTTCTTGTTTTTTTTTCCTCCATTCATATTACTAGAACCAGAATATGGATCTGCTCCTCCTACTGCTATACCATTTGGACTTGTCTTAAAATGATTAGACATTGTTGCACTATTTGTATTTGTTCCATTACTTGCAGCAACACCAGGCCAACTAGTTGGATTTCCACCATTCCATGAATATCCTACAGGTCCAGAACCAGGACTTGAAACCATACCACCAATCATACTATTACCACTACAACCACAATTACCACCATGTAATCCTTTACGACGACCTCTACTAGCAGAAAATGATATTCTTTTTTTATGTGCGCGTTTCATATGTTTTAATGAATGTTTTTTATTTTTGTGACTTTTACGACTTTTGTTAGATTTGTGACTTTTATGACTTTTGTTAGATTTGTGACTTTTATGTTTTATTACAGTTTTCATATGCTTACGCGCACGACTTTTAGACTTTTTATAATGTTTTTTTATAGATTTTGACATATTATATACTATATAAATAAATTATTCTATATCTACATGAGTTAATAAATGTCTTCGACAACACATTTTATTTAATCCTAATTTGTCTAAAACTTCTCCCTCTGGAGTTTTATCAATAAAATCTTCTGTTAAATATAATACTTTATCTACTTCCATGCCACGTGCCATTTTAATTTTACGAACTTCTTTTTGGTAATAATTATATTTATCACCAATTACTTTTCCACAGGTAAAACACTTTACAGGTATAATCATTTTGAATTATATAATATATATATTATTTTATATATAAATCAATTTTATATATAAATCAATTTTTTTATTAATTATTTTAAGAACAATTACCAAAACATTTATTTTTATAATAGTAATATTCAATTTCTTTTGTTTTTCCATTCTTATCTCGTCTAAAGGTTGGACCATGTTCATCTCCAGAATAACATTTAGAATTATTTTCCATATCTGCATAAACACAACATGATGTTGCTAAACAATTATCTTTGCTTAATTTATTACAACTTGTTTCCAATTCATGTCTTTTACCTTCATGTGATTTACAAAATGATGTCTCTGGATTTGTAAACGCTTCTATATCTACAATTTTTTGAATATAATTATTTTGAATTGGATTTAAATTAAATTCTATTATTGAAAAAAATACTATTATACCTAAAATAATTACAGTGACTGAAATCATAAGGGGACCTAATTTTTTTAATTCTTCCATTATATAATATATATATTATTTCATATATTTTATTCTCTTATTTCCATTATTTTCGTTCCTTTATTTGTTTTTACTTTTTTATGTTGCTTTCCTGTCTTGTGAATATTATTATGACAACCATCACATACAGTTAGCAAATTTGCTGGATGATTTTTATGAAATGAATTAATCATATTATTTTTATCGGCATTTTCTTGATGTTGTAAATGATGAACCTCAGTTCCTACTTTATTATTACACATTTCACACTTTCCCATTATTTTTTTACTATTAAAATGTGACGTTTTTTTCGATAAAATACCTTCATCTAACTTATTGTATTTCTTTCTTATATTATAAGCATTTTCTAAAAAGTCTTTGGGTAAGTGTAAAGATTTACATACTTCAAGACCATACATACTTTCACCTGGTCCGTCTTTTAATTTTCTATCATATATTAACATATCTTTTGCTTCATTATATGTTACAGTTAAATGTTTTACATCTAATTTCTTCATTTCAACTATTTCATCAAAATCAAGTATTTCGTGTAAATGAGTCGCAAATATAGACGATGACTCTTTATTATGAAGAGTTTGAATACCTGACATAAAAATACTAACAGCTGAATCATGTTCGGTTCCTGAACATAATTCGTCTCCTAATATTAAACTATTTTTATTCGCCATTTTTAAAATAACTCTTAATTCAGACATTTCTACAGCAAAAGTAGATTGTCCTTTAAATAAATTATCATTACCTAATATTCTTGTAAAAATACATGTATATGGAACAAATTCAAAATTATCACATGCTACATACAATCCTGCTTGTGCCATAATAATATTGATTCCTAATGCTTTAATTATACTTGTTTTACCAACAGCATTGGTTCCGTATAATAATATTAAATCTTTATCTACACCAACATTAATATTATTGGTTACATATAATTCTTCCGTATTTAATTGCTCTATTAATGGATGTCTAATATTACCTGCTTTTACGTATGATTTCTCTCCTTGTTTAACATTTGGTTTATGATAATTATATTTAGTTGCTATATAACAACTATTTTGTAGTATATCAATAGTAGAACAAAAATTATTAATATTTAAAAATTCATTATCAAACTCTTGAAGACTTATTATAAAATTATTATAAACAAATCTTATTAAATCCATCATTTTTTGTTTTGATGAAGTTATAGTATTACATAATTTTGTAATAAATTCATTTGTTATATTTACATTTCCTCCTGTACCAGTACTTGTATGTATATCTGATGTAAAATCAAACTCTTCTTTATTATCATATGTATCAATATATTGTAATTTAATTTGAGATTTCCCTTTTTGAATTTGTTCTTTTAATATTTTTCCTCGTCTGCTCGTGCATTGAAGCAATATACCATCTTTATCAGTACTATGCTTTTTAACATAACTATTTTTTGAATGTTTTTCTCCTTGAGAAATTATTGAACTTAAATGTTCTAAAACTGTTTCTAATTTACGGTTACTATTATTATATAATCTCACAATATCATCTAATTCTTTATTTGTACCTATCTTAATAATATTTTTATCATCATCTAATAATGATATATTATCCATTGTTCTACATTCTTCAATTACAAATGTTTTATCAATTCTCTCTCTAAACATGTTACATACAGTTGTTATATTCATATTTATTTCACTATTCACATAATTATATATCTCTTTATTTGTTGTTAAATTATCAAATATTTCTTTAATAGTAGAGAGACTTTCGTAAAAAGAAAATAAATTACTAGGTGTAATATTTTTTAAATAAATTTGACGGTTTAATTTCTCAATATCTTTAATATTTTTTAAATCATTTCTCCATGATTTCCACAAAATATCATTTATTAATAAATATTCAGTAATATTATAACTTCTCTCCATTTTACATTGATTTACAGTTGGGTGTAATATATTATATTTAAATTTTCGAATACCCATTGGAGTAATACAATTATTCAACAATTTACTTACAGATGATAATTTTCCTTTATATTTATTGTCATCTATAATATTTAATTGTTGTAAGCTATGATTCGCCAATAACATTCTATCTGTATTATTTTCAATAATTGGTTCTTGGATTTTATTAATTAAATTTGGATTATGTTCATATATATAGTTTATTAAATAAACATAACTCTGAACACCATATACAAAATGATTACTATTATTTATAAATGATTCTGATACATTTGCAGAAAAGAATTGATTTATAATTTCTCTCTGATATGATTGTTTTTCAGCATTTATTATTCGTTTATCAGATGTATTAATTTTCGTTATTTTTGAGTTATTTAAATTGACATATGTTATAATATCATCTATTTTATTTTCATCTATATTAGAAATAATAATGGTTTCATTGGGATTATATGTGTTAATAAATCTTTCTAATTCATCATATGTTGTTGGATTATGAAGATTTTCTGTCTCGATTTCATACATATTACTTTTTCCAGTATAAATATCGATAGTAGAAAATCCAATAACCATATTATCTATTTTATTAATCTTGGAAGATTTATGTGATTCAATCCATATACAAGAAATGTTGTTTGATACATTATTACTTTCTTCATCAAAATAAGTTCCAGGAGAGAATATACCTTTTAAACTGCGTGTAGTATTCTTACTACGTGCATCTTGTTCGTATATTACTACAGTATAACCATTTTTAATTATATTATCCATATGTTTTTTTAAAATTGATGGGGTCTTTGATGTAAATCCGAACATGCGAATACTATCTGATTTTTTTCCAGGAGATAAACTAGTAATATTTCTCAAATCAATCACTTGTTGTTCTGTTATTTCTTTAGTTTTTGGATCTACTTTTGTATAAACCTCAAAAAAAGAACCAACTTCCATTAATAATAATGTTTTC
>NYVM01000058.1 GCA_002684605.1 Candidatus Pelagibacterales bacterium
GTTTCAATTTCAGTAAATTGTTCCATAAAACTAGTGATAAATTTATGTTCTGTTACATATTGTGATTTAAAGAATATTTTTGAATCTCCAACTATAATTAATTTTTTTTGCGCTCTTGATATAGCAGTATAAACCAATTTTAAAGCGTTACCAAATTTAAGACTAAAATGTTCAGGTGATACACAAACAACAACAATATTTTTTTGACTACCTTGGTATTTATGAACGGTATTACAATAATTCAATGTAAATTCTTCAAATAATTTACTATTATCAATACTTTCTGGCTCTCCACCACTATCATAATAAATAGTGGCTTTTTTTGAAGGTTTAAAATTGGTTTTAAAAGATGGTTTGTCAAATTCAATTATACCACTATCTCCATTTACACGAATATTATTTTCAGAATAACAATTTTTAGTTCTCATAATGTAGTCTTTGTCTTTAAATGAACCATGAACATCTGGTTCAAGTATATTATATACAGTTGTTTGTAATAGTCGATTGAGTTCCTTGGTTCCAGCAAAACCTTTATGTTCAGGTGTAATAATAATTAGATTATCTTTTCCGTTTTCTTCGACAATCTTTCTAAAAATTTGTGTAGTTTCCTTTGTTTTTTTAAAATCATGATTAATAATTTGTGTATCTAATCCATTAAAATCGTCTATAGATAAATCTTTGATTTGAATATTAATAATACAGTCTTTTAGTGTTCCTTGGTCTTGTCGTTTTATTTTTGTTAAATAAGTGGTTGTAAGTAATTTACTTTTAATTAACTGACTAAAAGGTCTTCCTTTTCCAACAGGAGGTAATTGGTTATTATCTCCAACAAATATTAATTTACATTTAAAATCTCTCGACCATAATAGTAATTTTTCAAATAAGAATATATCTGTCATACTAAATTCATCAATAATAATACAGTCTATATGATCTGGTAAATTTTTGAATTTTTCTACAACATCCATTCCCATTTTCTTTTTCCAAATAAATTTAAATGTATGAAATAATTGTTTATGAAGTGTTCCACAAATAGTTTTATCAACCAATTCATAGTCTTTATTAACAGCATCCATTAATGTTTTTGCAGCCTTTCCAGTAGGTGCCAATAAACTAATTACATAATCCTGTGTATATAACTCTTTTAAATAAGAAATAATTGCTTTGGTTATTGTAGTTTTACCTGTTCCAGGAGGGCCTGTAATAATAGAACATTTTTCTTTAATTGCATTATAAATAGCATTAAATTGTTCTGTTTCAAATTTAAAATTGTTACCTTGTTTTAATTCATAATTATAAATAAATTCATTAAAACTATTATCATCTATTTGAATAGATTCATCATAATAATCATTTATAATTTTATCACCTAATTCCTGTTCATATGATAAATATTTCGTATCTACAAAATATTCATTATCTTTCCAATGAGGAAGTAATATTTTATTAAGATTTTTTTTTAATGACTTGTATTTATCTTGAATTTTTTTTTCATCACAAAATTGTTGTAGTAATTCAAACCAACCATTTTTATACTCTTTTTTTTTATAAAAACTACCATTGTTATCTTGAACCGTTGATATAGCCCATTTATCAATAAATGTGGTATCATTCATTGGAATATTTAATGTATCGCAAATTTTATATGCTATACTAAAATTAATTGGTGAATGTCTAATTTGAATTATATCTAACGGTTTAAATAATAAGTTTGATAATAAATATCTTGGATTTAACTCAAATTTTAACGAGTTCAACATATTTTGTAAGCAGCCAAATGTTAATTTCGGCTTACAATCACTTAACCATTCTTTCATGATTAATATATATTGAATAAATGTATTTTCATGTGTAAAATTATAATATGTTTTATTANTAATAGCTGTCAATTCTTTATTTACATCAATTGATAATCTCTCTGATGGATATGATTTTAGTTCTTCTAATATTTCTTTATAATCTTTTTCTAATTCTCTTGCTCTTTCAATATCATCTTTTTTAAATTTACAATTTATATTTAATTCTTGTAAATTTATATTATTAGTATTAATATTAGTATTATTATTTGTTATTAAAGTATTGTTTGACATATTTATTTAATTTATATTTTATATTTAATTTATATTTTATATTTTATAGAATAATAAAATCATTAAAAAAATCAATTTTATAATAAAATTGAAGTTTTAATTATCATTAAAATAAATAATAATTAAAAGAAATTATAATTAAAGTAAATAATATACAAATAAATAAATATGAAATTCTTAGTATTTGATACCGAAACAACTGGATTACCNCAGGGTANAAATCCAAGNATTTATAATACAGAATTATGGCCACATGTAATTCAATTATCTTATATAGTCTATTGTAGTGACGAAAATAAAATATTATCTTTAGTAGATGACTATATTAAGATTAATGATGATGTAGTTATTGAAGAAAAAAGTCAGAAAATTCACAACATATCTAAAGACAAATTAAATACTCTTGGAATTAATATAGTTGATGCTCTTAATAAATTTAATAAGTGGGCAGAACAATGTGAATTATTAATTGGTCATAACGTATCATTTGACAAACGCATGGTTATTGTTGAAGGAATACGTAATAACATTAGAATGAAAGTTCATACTACTTATTGTACTATGAAAGAAACCACCGAATTATGTAAAATTGAAAGAGAATTNCGTGATGGAAAAAAATATTTTAAATATCCATCATTGAGCGAATTATATAACCATTTATTCGATAAAATACCAAAAAATACTCATAATGCTTTAACGGATATATTGATTTGTATGCGATGTTTTTATAAAATTAAATTTGATACAGATATAATTAGAATAGATAGAACTATACGTTTAATGATGCGTGAAACATATTGAGTCAGTTGAATTATATAATTATATAATTATATAATTGTAATGGTGTAANAATTAAGCCTTATATCTAATCTAAGCCGAACACATTTCGCAAATTTCAGGTTCTTGNTCTGNNGAACTATTTTTTTTTTCTGGTTCAATAGTAAATTGTTGTGCTTGATGTTTAGCCTTTCGTCTAAGATAATATATACCTGTTTTAAGACCAGCATCCCATGAATAGAAATGCATAGAAGTTAAAGCTTTATATGTAGGTTCTTCCATCCATAAATTAAGACTTTGACTTTGACAAATAAAAGCTCCTCTATCTTTTGCCATATCAATAAGATGTTTCATAGGGATTTCCCAGACAATTTTATACTTTTCTTTTATGTGAATAGGAATTCCTTGTATATGTTGAATACTTCCATTATTAGCAATAATATTATTTTTTAACTCATCATCCCATAATTTAAGCTCAATTAATTCTCTCATTAAATATTTATTAACAATAATAAATTCTCCAGCAAGAGTTCGTCTAGTATAAATATTACTTGTAAATGGTTCAAAACATTCATTATTACCTAATATTTGAGCAGTGCTTGCGGTAGGCATAGGTGCAACAAGTAGTGAATTGCGAACACCATATTTAATAATATCTTGTTTAAGAGAATCCCAATTAAACTTATCAGATGGTGTAACGTTCCACATATCAAATTGAAAAATTCCTTTTGATAATGGAGAACCTTCAAATGAACTATATGCTCCACAAAATGGTTTATCTTCTATAGAGATATCATATTCATTTAAATAATTTAATATACCTTGTTCACCATATCTGTCTTTTGATTTTAATTTTTGGATTTCATAGAATCTATCCTTCGCTATTTCCATAGATTGTTCCATTGATGCGTGATAAATAGTTTCAAATATTTTCTTATTAACGACACGAGCATTATCACTATGAAATGGAATATTCATTAAAGCGAATACATCTGCTAATCCTTGTACTCCTAGCCCAATAGGTCGATGACGTAAATTACTTCTTTTTGTTTTTTCAGTTGGATAAAAGTTAATATCAATAACACGATTTAAATTATCAGTAACTACTTTTGTTACTTCGTGTAATTTATCATAATCGAATGATTTATCTTGCTTGATAAATTGTGATAAACCAATACTTGCTAAATTACATACAGCAGTTTCTTTATCATCGCTATATTCAATGATTTCCGTACAAAGATTAGATGATTTAATAGTACCTAGATTTTTTTGATTTGATTTACTATTTGCTGCATCTTTATATAAAATATATGGTGTTCCAGTTTCCATTTGACTATCCATAATTCGAAACCATAAATCTCTTGCCTTAATCGTTTTTCTACCTTTATTATTATTTTCATATTGTGTATATATTTTAACGAATTCATCTCCATATGAATCAGATAATCCTGGACATTCATCAGGACACATAAGCGTCCAATTACCATTTGCTTTCACTCGTTCCATGAATAAATCAGGAATCCAAAGAGCATAAAATAAATCACGAGCTTTCATTTCTTCATCTCCATGATTTTTTTTCATTTCAAGAAAATTATCAATATCAGCATGCCATGGCTCCAAATAGATGGCAAAACTACCATTACGTCTTCCACCTCCATTATGAATAAGTCCATTATGTGTTAAATAATTATGANTAATNGGCATTTGTAAATCATATAAAGTTCCTGTATATGTTTCTCTCGTAATATTTTTGATTCTTGAATATATATAATTATTATGANTAAAGAAATTATGATATTCACTTGTAAAATCAATATTTAATAATTCACAAATTTCTTTGGTTTGGGGGATTCTCAAACAATATTCTATTTTTTTATTTTCAATAATACCATTTGTAGTCATATGAGATTCACCAATTATATTGTGAATATATCCACTTGTTGGAACTCCCATTCGTAATAAAATGTATCTTAAAGATTCAATTAANTTTTCAGATGTATTGTTAAATATCAATTCATTATTTTTACAACAATCTGTATCTATTAATCCTTTTACAATATATCGTGTCTTAGATAGAGGCAAATTTAACCATTTATACATAATGTGTTTTTTTTTATATTCACCATATACATCACGATGTCTAATCGGAATTACAATATTTTTAGTCCATTGAATTTTTGTTTTATTATTGTCAATGGTAATGGTAATATTATATTTTACAAATTTATTATTTAGATATTTTTCACAGAATTCTATAACATGTTTATTATTAAATGTATGTAAATAAATTGTACCTGTTAGATGGTTATTATCTAAACATCCATATCCTAATAAAATACCATAAAAATAACAATCGTCTTCTGATATATTATCAATATCTTCTTGATATTTTGGTATAGAATATACAACCATATCATCAATTGTTAAATCTTTAACATCTTTCCAGTCGGGTGAAATAATCTTTTTATCAATACTATTTTTTATAACATCATATTTTAATTCTTTTGTTTGACCAGATAAAGATAAAACTGGATGTTCTCCTGTTATTTTAAGAGGATGAATTGAATGCATTGTTTCTATATTATAAATATCACCATCATATGGATGTTCTAATACATTTCCTATAGTTTCATGTTCACCTCTATTATTTATAATTTTAGTATTGTTTAATATAGCGTCTTCAATTTTAATGGGTCCTTGAGTAGTATAAATAATTGTTTCGGGAACAATACATTGGTCAACATATCTTGCTGTATTATTAAACACTCTCAACATAGGAACAATACCATTAGACGAACCATTTGTTCCTCTAATATGACTACCTTGAGCCCTAACATTATGGATATGTAATCCAATTCCACCAGCCCATTTTGAAATTTGAGCACAATCAGATAATGTATTATATATACCGGATATACTATCATCTTCTAGTGATAATAAATAACAAGAACTAAGTTGTGGTTTCGGTGTTCCCGCATTAAATAATGTAGGAGTTGCATGTGTAAAATATTTTTGAGACATTAAATCGTATGTATTTTTAACTTTTTCTAAATTGTCGCCATGAATACCAATCGCAACACGCAACCATAAATACTGTGGTCTTTCAACAATAACATTTTTATACTTCATTAAGTAAGCACGTTCTAATGTTTTAAAACCAAAATAGTCAATTAGATAATCTCTATCATGAACAATCATATTATCAAATTCTTCCTTATATTTTTCTACAATCGAAAAAAAACTAGAACTAATTAATGGATATTGATTATTATGAATATCTGTAAATTCGTGTAATTTTTTCATAACTGAAAAAAAAGATGATTCCGTATTTTTATGATGATTCGAAATAATAATTCTTCCTGCTAATGTATTGTAATCTGGATGTTGAACACTTAATGTAGCACATTGTTCAGCGGTAAGTTCATCAATCTTTGTAGTAGGTATTCCATCATATAATTGGTCTATTACTTTCATGACAAATGTAGTATAATTTAATTTAATACCACATTCAGTTCCTATACTTTTGACTCTTTTTAATATTTTGTCAAATCCAATATTTTCATATTTACCATTACGTTTTAATACCTTCATTTCTTGTTCAACTGACATATATATTTATACTAATCTTAATTTTAAATAGTTCTTTATAATAATAAGTNATAATTTTATTTTTTTTATATTTAATATTAAATAATGATAAATGTAATTTCTAGAACATATACTATACATCAAGAACATAATGAAACGGTAATAAAAAATAATATAAAAAAAAATATAGAAAAGCATAAAATAGATATTAAATCATTATATTCAGAATATAATTTAGATGATATTGTGAATATGATATATAATAATAATCATAATTATATATTTATATATACTTGTATATATGGTAATTTAGACATAGCCAAGTTGTTATTAAATATCAATCCTAATATTAATATTAATTATAAAGAACAAGCATTTATAAAGAGTTGTCAATATGGTAAATTAAATGTAGTCAAATGGTTATTAGAAACCACTCCAGATATTGATATTAGTGCGGATAATTATCTAGCATTTAGATGGAGTTGTTTTAATGGTCATTTAGATATAGCAAAATGGTTATATGAAATGAAACCTGATATGAATGATGATACTACAATATGTAATAAAGATTTATTTAGATTAATCTGTGAAAATGATTATATAGAAATTATTCAGTTTTTATACAAATTAAACCCTAAAATAGTTATAAATAATGTAGACACNTTATCATCATATTATAATAATTATAATATGTGTGCGTTATGGTTACGACATATTATTCCNNTATCTAANCAATTTATAGAATTTAACNACCAAATAAATACACTNAATACNGAAATAAATAAACTTAAAANAGAAATAAAGACAATTAAAAGTAAAACATAATAAGTATTTTTTATTTTTATTTTAAAATATTTTTATTTTATATATGAATATGTTTAATAAAAAAATAACATTTCTTATTTTAGCATTATTATTTGCGTTAATAAGTATTCCAATTGTTGGAAATCATTTTGAAGGATTCGTTAATTTAACTCCTGGAAACTATCCATTAAGTGTAGATAAACCAATATTAGACGATTATCCAAATAAACAACATATGGGTGTATCTATAAATAGTTATGAAGATAATTACAACCAATCATTAGTTCATTCGACGAATAATCAAGGCACTAATAATATTAGATACTGGCAAACTCCTGATAATGGTAATTGTTCGCCTGCTGATTTTTGTGGTGGTCTATATGATAATAAAAAAATAGAAATTCCCAAAACTCCAAATCCAATTCCATTTACATCATCCAAAATAAGAGTTAATTACTATGGTTCAGAAAAATTATTATGTCCTGATGAGATTGAATAATAATTATGAATCAGTATTTATATAAATAATTTGATTTTGAATAGTATCAACATTTATTAAACATTTATTTTTAGAATCATCACACATCGTATTTGATTTTAATGATTTGTTCTTTTTTTTTGGTAATCTGTGTTCATAACCAGATACTCTTTCTTTTTTAATAATATCCCATACATTTTCAATTTTAGGTATGGCATATTGAAACCATAATTTATTTCTTAATACTAAAATACAGCTATAATCTTCAAGACGCCAATAAATATTAGTTACCCATTGTAAATTTGAATTTTGATTCATAATAGTATCTTCCCATGTTTCAAATTCATTTTCTGATAAATATAATGGCATATATTCATAATATGGTTTTCCATCTTTCATAAAATATATTATAACTCCTTTTAATTCATCATTATTAGAATAGGTGAAAGTACCATCTTGTATAAATTCTTCTTTTGATTCATATTCCTTGAAAACTGTTTCTAAAAAGTCACATTCATTTAAATTACATACTTCCATTTGTAATTGCATTTGAATCCAATAATCTTCTTTTGGAATACCAGTTAATTCTCTCGTTGTTGGATTTTTAATTTCTAACATACGACCCTATCTATCAGATGTATTATCAACATTAATAC
>NYVM01000059.1 GCA_002684605.1 Candidatus Pelagibacterales bacterium
TTTAAAACTCCTTCTTCTCCATAAAAACTATCCGTTAAAACAGAAAAATCTCTAATTGCTCCTTCTGCTTGTGAACTAGAAACTCTCATCTTAAGAGGCCAATCTGGCCAAGTTAATGCTTTATTTTCTTTTTCTGGAGGTATCGGCATAATCTCTATTTGCGTAACACTTTTAGCACCCTGTCTAATAGAAGTTCCTATACAATCTGAACCTGTGTCACCACCTCCAATAACTACTACCTTCTTATCTTTCGCATTTATATCTTTAAATTGGTTCAAATTTTCTCCAGAAACTCTTCTATTTTGAATAGGAAGAAAATCCATAGCAAACATTACTCCTTCGAAATTCCTTCCTGATATTATTAAATCTCTAGGAACTTCTGCTCCTCCAGTTAGTAAAATTGCATCGTATTTATTTTGTAACTCTTTAATAGTTATATCTATACCAACATTAATATTAGTCTTAATAATTATACCTTCTTTTTCTAGCTGTTCTTGTCTTCTATCTATTAATTTTTTTTCCATCTTAAAATCGGGAATACCGTATCTTAGCAGACCTCCAATTTTACTATTTTTTTCATATAAAGAAATATCATGGCCAGCTCTTGCAAGTTGTTGCGCTGCTGCCATACCCGCAGGACCAGAACCAATAATAGCAATATTTTTACCAGTTTTTTCTAGAGCAGGTTCGGGTTGAATGAAACCATTTTCCCATGCATTATCTACAATTGCACATTCTATAGACTTGATAGCAACCGGATTATCATCAAGATTCAAAGTGCAAGCTGCTTCACAAGGTGCAGGACAAATTCTACCAGTAAACTCAGGAAAGTTATTAGTTGAATGCAGTACACTGCTAGCTTCCTGCCAATTATTATTATAGACTAAATCATTCCAATCGGGAATAATATTATTAACCGGACAACCCGTATGACAATAAGGTATTCCACAATCCATACATCTCGCTCCTTGCTCAGAAACGACTTTCTTATCTAGCTTTTCAGTAAACTCATTAAAGCTCTTAATTCTTTCTTTAACTGGTTTAAAAGCTTTTTCAACTCTATCAATTTCTAAAAACCCTGTAACTTTTCCCATTTTCTAACCTGGCCCTCTTAAGCGACTATTTTTGATTGAATATTATTATTTTTTTTATCTAATAACACTTTTTTATAATCTACTGGCATTATTTTTTTAAAACCCTCTAAAGAAAACTCAAAATTTTTAATAATATTTTTAGCTACATTACTATTAGTATATTTGATATGTTGTTCTAATAAATACTTAATTCTCAAATCATCATCAACTAACACATCATCATAAACATTAAAGTCATTATCAATTATTTTTGCATTAACACCTCTCATATCTAAATTTTCTACGTTAACCATTTCACTATTTAAATATTTACTAATTTCATTCTTAGGATCATAAACATATGCAATACCTCCACTCATACCGGCAGCGAAATTTCTACCTATTGGCCCAATACAAATTACTATACCGCCAGTCATATATTCGCAGCCATGATCACCCACACCTTCTACAACAGCCATCGCTCCAGAATTTCTAACGCAAAATCTTTCTCCTGCATTTCCATTAAAATAACATTGCCCTGAAACAGCACCATATAATACTGTGTTTCCTACTATCATTGATTTTTCTGCAATAATTTTTGAATCTTTAGTAGGCTGGATAATTATGTTGCCTCCAGATAATCCTTTTCCTACATAGTCATTAGCTTCCCCGAAAAGATTAAATGTTACGCCTTTAGCTAAAAAAGCTCCAAAAGATTGACCGGCTGTTCCAGTAAAATTAACTTTTATTGAATGTTCACTTATACCTTTATGACCTTTATTTAATGCTATTTTTCCAGAAAGCATTGCTCCTGCTGTTCTATCTGTGCTTTTAATATTTAAATTAATTTCTTGTTTTTTACCTTCTTTTTCATACTTATCAAATAAAGGTATAAGCTTTCTATCCAAAATTTCTTTTATTGGATGTTCTTGCTTTTCACAATTATATAATGCAATTTCTTCACTTACATCTGGCTTATAAAATAATTTAGAAAAATCTAAATTCTTTGTTTTCCAATGCTCATGAGCATAATTTGTATCTAAATTTTCCACTTTACCTATCATTTCATTAAATGTTCTAAAGCCTAAGCTTGCCATTAAATGTCTTACCTCGTCTGCTACAAAGAAAAAATAATTAATTACATGCTCTGGCGTTCCAGTAAATTTCTTGCGTAAATCTGGATTTTGCGTAGCAATACCTACAGGACATGTATTTAAATGACATTTTCTCATCATTATACATCCGGATGCAATAAGAGGTGCCGTAGCAAACCCAAATTCATCCGCGCCTAATAATGCTCCAATTACAACATCTCCTCCAGTTCTGAGTCCGCCATCTACCTGAAGTGATGTTCTCCCTCTTAAACCATTTAATACAAGAGTTTGCTGTGTTTCGGCCAGACCTATTTCCCATGGGGACCCGGCATGTTTTACAGAAGTAAGAGGACTCGCTCCTGTTCCTCCTTCAAAGCCTGCAATTGTTATGTGGTCTGCTCTTGATTTTGCTACACCAGCCGCTACTGTTCCTACACCTGTCTCTGAAACTAATTTTACACTTATCCTAGCTAAAGGATTTACATTTTTTAAATCAAATATTAATTGTGCTAAATCTTCTATAGAATAAATATCATGATGGGGAGGAGGAGATATGAGGCCCACTCCTGGAGTAGAATATCTTACTTTAGCTATAACTGGATCTACTTTATGACCGGGAAGCTGCCCTCCTTCTCCAGGCTTTGCTCCCTGAGAGATTTTAATCTGTATATCATCAGCATTTACTAAATATTCTGCCGTTACTCCGAACCTTCCAGAAGCTACTTGTTTTATGGCAGACCTCATAGAAGAACCATCTTTATTTTTGACAAACCTATCTACTTCTTCTCCACCTTCTCCTGTATTTGATTTGCCTCCTATTTTATTCATAGCAATTGCTAATGTTGTGTGCGCTTCTCTTGAAATAGATCCAAATGACATTGCTCCCGTTGCAAATCTTTTAACAATATTTTCCGGTAATTCTACTTCATTGATATCAATAGATGCATTATTGCTTTTTATTTTAAACAAACCTCTTGGAGTCATTGTTTGTTTAGATTGATCATTAAGCATCTTTGCGTAAGATTTATACTTCTCTAGAGAATTGCCTCTAACGGCATGCTGTAAATCTTTTATAGTATCTGGCGTCCAAACATGATCCTCTCCTCTAATACGAAAAGCATAATCACCACCTACTTCTAAAGAGTTCTGCAGAATTTTATTCATACCAAATGCAATTTTGTGACATTCACAGGACGACTCTAATATTTGATCAAGAGATAATCCTTCTATCTTAGTAGGGGTCCCTGGAAAATATTCACTTACAAAATCTGAAGACAACCCTACAGCATCAAAAATTTGTGCTCCATTATAAGATTGATAAGTTGATATTCCCATTTTTGACATTACTTTAAGCATGCCTTTACCAATTGCATTTATATAATTAAGACACCCCTCATCATATGATAAAGAAATTGAAGGACTATCAATTAAATCTTTAATAGTAGAAAAGGCTAAGTAAGGATTTATAGCATCTGCTCCAAAACCTCCTAAAACACAAAAATGATGAATTTCTCTTGCTTCACCAGTTTCAACCGCTAAACCAATATTCGTTCTTAGGCCAATTTTTACTAAGTGCTGATGTACGATGCTAGTAGATAACAAACTAGGTAAAGCAATTCTATTTTTTGATATATTTCTATCTGATATAATAATAATATTAGCACCATTTTTTATGGAATTTTCAGCAGATTTCTTTAATGATTCAAGAGCTTTCTTCATTCCCTTTGCTCCTTCAATCAAAGGAGATGTTGCATCTAAAACATAAGATTTATGACCACTATTTAGTGTTTTTTCTATATTTTTTATTTTATCCATATCTTTATTAGTAAGTATTGGCTGGTCCAATTTTAAACATTTAGTATTAATAGGCTCTAGAGATAGAACATTTTTTCTTGGCCCTAGAATACTCATAAGACTCATAACCATTTTTTCACGTATAGGGTCTATAGCTGGATTTGTTACCTGTGCAAATAACTGCTTAAAAAAATTATATAAAGGCTTGTATTTAGAAGATAAGACAGCAATAGGGGTGTCTGTACCCATAGAACCAGTTGCTTCCTGTCCATCTTTAATCATAGGAGACATTAGAAATTTTATGTCTTCTTGAGTGTAACCAAAAGCTTGTTGTAGATCTAATTTCAATTCTTTAGAAAGCTCTTGCTCAACAGCATATGATTTGTCCAGATCTTTTAGAGAAATATTACTTTCTTTTAAAATAGAAATGTAAGGAAATTTATTAGAGAGCTCATCTTTTAACTCTTTATCTGAAATTATAGAACCTTTTTCTAAATCTATAAGAAGCATTTTTCCTGGTTCAAGCCTCCACTTTTCTTTAATTTTATCTTCTGGATGGGGTAAAACTCCCATTTCTGAAGAAAGCACTATTTTATCATCATCTGTAATAAAGTACCTTGCTGGCCTCAAACCATTTCTGTCTAATGTAGCTCCTATTTGTTTTCCATCTGTAAAAGCCATAGCAGCAGGACCATCCCATGGTTCCATGATAGATGCATTATACTCATAAAATGCTCTTCTTTTTTCATCCATTAAATTATTATTTTTCCATGCTTCAGGAATTAAAAGCATCATAGCATGAGACATACTATAACCACCCATTGTCAATAATTCTAAAGCATTATCAAAACAAGCTGAATCAGATTGCCCTTCTGGTATTATAGGCCATATTTTTTTTAAGTCCTCTCCTAAAACTTCTGATGACATAATATGCTTTCTAGCATTCATCCAGTTTACATTGCCTCTCATAGTATTGATTTCACCATTATGACATATCATTCTAAGTGGCTGAGCTAAATCCCATGATGGAAATGTATTAGTAGAAAACCTCTGATGCACTAAGGCTAGTGCGCTCACAACTCTTTCATCTTCCAAATCTGTGAAATAAGCTCCTACAGAATCAGACAAAAGCATCCCTTTATAATTTACAGTTCTAGAAGAAAAAGAGCATATGTATATAGACTGCTTCTTCTTAAGAAGAAAATTATCTTGTCTAAATTTATTAGATATTATTTTTCTAATAATAAAAGTTTTTCTTTCTAAATCCTCTTGGTCTATCTTAGTCTCATTTAATGTAATGAATGCTTGCTTAATAACAGGTGCTGTAGCGTTTAATGAATCAGATACAGAATCTTTATTAGTAGGCACTGTTCTCCAAGCTATTACTTTAGCATCATTTTCTTCTATAATTGTTTCAAATAAATTTTCACAATACTTTAATAAAGCTTTATCATTTGGAAAAAAAACCTGTGCAACTGCATAACTTCCAGCTTTAGGTAAAATAACCTGATTTTTTTTACACTCTTCTCGCAAGAAAAGGTCTGGTATTTGAAGAAGCAAACCTGCTCCATCTCCTAATGTGGGATCAGCTCCAACTGCCCCTCTATGCGTCAAATTGTTTAATATTTTTAAACCATCTAAAATTATAGAATGATTTTTATTACCCTTTATATTCGCAACAAATCCTATACCACAAGAATCATGTTCTTTACTAGCATCATACAAGCCTTGACTATGTGGCCTTTCTGCAAAATAAGTATGTTTTTTGTTTTTATTCATTTTTTTCAATTCTTTATAATTTTATTCGTCTAAAATACTTAAGGTTGCGGAGATTAAACAAAATTTAACCCACAAGCAAATATTTAAAAAATTAAATTAATAGGATTAAAATAAAAAGTACCTCTATATCTTATTTCCATATTAATATCTATAGTCAAGGCTTTAGATTACAAGGCCTGCATAAAATAATCATATTGAATTATTTTTATAATGATCAATATAGTTTATTATTATATTAATACAATATAGTTTAAATTTATAGATTTTAAAGGAAAATAATAATAAAATGCTTTATTTTGAAGACCTTAATGTTGGACAAAAAATAACAATTGGTCCTATTTCAGTTACTGAAGAAGAGATTATAGATTTTGCTAAAAAATTTGATCCACAGCCGTTTCATATAGATGCTGTAAAAGCAAAAGACTCATTATTTGGAAACCTATGCGCTTCAGGTTGGCATACTTGTTCGCTATACATGAGAATGCTATATGATGGGTTATTAGTTAACCTTGCATCATTAGGCTCTCCAGGTATGAATGAAATAAGATGGATTAAGCCTTTATTTCCTAATGATATAATTATAGGTGAATTAAAAATAATCAGCAAAACACCAAGCAGGTCTAAACCAAATATTGGAAGTATGATTATTGATTCTACAGTGTTTAATAATAAAAAAGAACTAATTATGACCATGCAAAGTATAAGTATTGTTAAAAAACGTAATGTAAACTAGTAAAATATACTTATGTTAAAAAATAATATAAAATTTGTAAATCAACATAATACCGCTGACGGAAGTGATAGAGCTTTTGTTAATTTTAATGGTTTAAATACTCTTTGGTTTAATACAGGCACTTTATGCAATATAGCTTGTAAAGATTGCTATATAGATTCTAGCCCACTAAATGATAAGCTTCTATATCTTGATCTAAAGGATGTTAAATATTATATAAATGAAATTCAAATAAATAATTGGTCTTGTAAATCGATAGGTTTTACAGGAGGAGAGCCTTTTATGAATAAAGATATAATAGCAAGTATAGAATTTTGTCTTGAAAAAGGTTTTGAGGTATTAGTGCTCACTAATGCTATGCAACCAATGCAAAATAAAATCGATGCTCTTAAAAAGTTATCAAAATACCAAAATTTAAAATTAAGAATATCTTTAGATCATTTTAGTAAATATGAGCATGAAAAAATTAGAGGAGAAAAAACCTGGGACAAAGCGTTATTAGGTATAAAATTATTAATCAAAAATAATTTTAAATTTACTATTGCATCACGTATATTGAATAATAAGGAAACAGCAATGAGAGATGGTTTTAATAAATTATTTAAATTGCATAATGTAATAATTGATGCTTATGACCCTAAAGATTTAATATTATTTCCAGAAATGAGTATGATATCAGAAACTCCAGAAATAACCACAAAGTGCTGGAGTATTTTAGGTGTTGACCCTGTAAATATGATGTGTGCAGATTCTAGAATGATAGTTAAGCGCAAAGAAGATAGACTTACTCATGTGGTAGCATGTACTTTAATTCCATATGAAAATGATTTTAGTTATGGTAAATACCTAAAGGACTCTTTCAAAAAAGTTTACTTGAAACACCCTCACTGTTCAAAATTTTGTGTGCTTGGCGGAGCAAGTTGCTCAAATAATTAAGAAAAAGGATTCAAATGTCATTAAAGCCATATATAAAAGATAATATAGAATACTATTATACTGAGGTTACTAAAAATATTAGAGTGAGCGTTAAGACTAATTTTTTATCTGATCAATCAGATACAGAAAATAGTTTATGGGTATGGTCTTATCATATTTTAATTGAGAATAATGGAAATGATAAAGTACAACTAATTGATAGGTATTGGAAAATTACTGATGCGACAGGTATAATAAAAGAAGTAAAGGGCTCTGGAGTAATAGGTGAGCAACCTACTATCAAACCTGGAGAATTTTTTGAATATACTAGCGGAACTCCTCTTAATAAATCCTCTGGATTTATGTCTGGAAATTATAGAATGATAAATGAAAATAATGAATCTTTTTTTATTGATGTTCCGGTTTTTTCCTTGGATATTCCATCCGTACAAAAGATATTAAACTAATTACATACATTTACTTAATTAAAGGCCTAAAAAAGTTTATTATAAATCGTAACCATTATTAAGGCTGATAAATGAATTTTAGATCTGTTTTATATATCATAGGATTACTTATTTCTGCCCTAGGTTGTATGATGCTTATTCCTGCAATGTTTGATTTACTTAATAATAATAAGGAATGGAGTATTTTTGCCTCAACAGGCATAATTAGTTTTCTAATGGGAATAACTATAATATTAGCATTTAGAAACAGAGAAACAAAAATAGGAAGCAAAGAAACTTTTCTTCTAAGTGTTCTTTCATGGATTTTTTTGGCTGCTATATCTGCTTTACCCTTGTATCTATCTAATTTAAATTTAAGTTATACAGATGCCTTTTTCGAAGCAACAAGTGGAATCACTACTACTGGTTCAACTATACTTACAAATATAGAAGATGCTTCTAAAGGAATATTGATATGGAGATCAATATTACAATGGCTAGGAGGAGTTGGAATTATTGTTATGGCTGTTGCAGCTTTGCCATTACTTCACATGAGTGGTTTTCAACTATTTTTCTCAGAACAAGCGGAACCATCAGATAAACTTAAAGAAAGAGTTAAAAATTTAGCTACTTCTATAATAATCATATATCTCATTTTTACTTTTATATGCGCCTTATTATTAAATATTGCAGGAATGTCCTTATTTGATTCAATTTGTCATTCTATGACTACAATAGCAACTGGAGGGTATTCAACTCAGAACAACTCTATAGGACATTATGATAGTCTATCTATAGAAATTGTTATAATATTTGGAATGATCCTGGCTAGCCTACCATTCATATTATTTGTGAAAATATATAATAATGATATAAAATCATTATTTTTCGATAAACAAGTCAAAGGATTCTTTTTTCTATTATTAGCATCTATATTTATTATAGCAATTTGGCTTAATACTAAATTAAATTTTAACTTTATAGAAGCTCTAAGAGTTTCTGCGTTTAATGTTATTTCCATAATTACTGGCACAGGTTATTCNACAGAAGATTTTTCTAAGTGGGGAGGGTTTGCTATAGGCTTATTATTTATCTTTATGCTTGTAGGAGGTTGTACAGGATCTACTACCGGGGGTATTAAAATATTTAGAATACAAATTCTATTCAAAGTAATTATCCAACAAATACAAAAAGTAATTAGACCTCACCAAATTTTAAAAATTACATATTCAAAGGCGCTGATAGATGACAAAACTACTTTATCTATTTTAGCTTTAATCTTTTTATTTATAGCTTCTGTTTTTATTATTGCTGCAATACTATATTTTATAGGCCTTGATTTGTTAACAGCTTTTTCTGCTGCTGCTACTTCTATCGCAGTAGTAGGCCCAGGCCTGAGTGAAGAAATAGGNCCTACAGGAAATTTTNACTCGCTTCCCAATCAAGCTAAGTGGGTTCTATCTGCAGCAATGATTATTGGTAGATTAGAATTTTTAGCTGTTTTAATTTTAATAATGCCATCTTTTTGGAAAAAGTAAGCTAGCTTATATTTATACTGTTATTTTCATTATTAACTTCAACAGGAGATTCAAAATACTTTATATCAGGGATAGAATATCTTTCAGATAAATATACTATTCTTTCAGGGTCAAACCAACTATGTGCATTTTCTTCAGTATCAAATATATATACTCCTCCTGCAGTATTAGTATCATTATTAATTATATAATTTTTTCTAATTAGGCCTTTAGTTTCTTTATANNTAGGAGCTGATTCTATAAATTTATTTTTAATTCCATCATTATCTTCTATTTTAAAATTAACTATTACTACAAACATTTAGAATCTCCTTTTAAAACTATTAATAAAAATTAATCTAACTTTNCTGCCTAAATTCAAAAAATCATTTTGAATTATTACTAAAGCAGGAATNAGAAGTAAAACTAAAAAAGTTGTAGCCAACAAACCAAAAACTATAGTNATNGCCATAGGCTTTAAAAATTGTGCTTGTGTACTGTTTTCAAATAATAATGGGATAAGTCCTGATATGGTGGTCAAGGAAGTTAAAATTACTGCCCTAAACCTTTCGCACGCACCATCAATTACTGCAATAATAATATTAANTCCTTTGCTTATTTTCTCATCTATTGTCGAAACCATAATTATAGAATCATTNATTACAATTCCAGCTAAGCCTAAAAGTGCCACTAAGGAAAGAATAGTAATATTAAAACCTGTAATCCAATGGCCTAAAATAGAACCTAAAGCAGCAAACGGTATAATACTCATAACTATCAATGGTCGTAAATAAGATGAAAATACTCCNGATAGAATTATAAATATTAAAGTTAGNCCTATTATTGTTCCTATTTTCATATCATATAGGGTTTCATTTTGCTCTTCTGACCTTCCTGCTAACCTCCAAGAGTANCCATTATTAGAAANAATTTCATCTAAGGAGCCACCTGAAAGTGCTTTTAATATATCAGAAGGTGCTATAATATTTTCATCAATTTCAGCAATGATTGATACTTCAGATTTTCCATTNTCTCTTCTAATAATAGAAAAACCTTTTTCATAATTAATTTCTACGATCTGATTTAGAGGAACAAAATTGCCAGCTGGAGACATAATAAACATTTTTTTTAAGTCTTCCTCTTTTAATTTTTCATTATCATATCTAACCCGAATAATTATTTCTTCAGATCCATCAGAAAATCTTTTTGCAACTATGCCTCTAAATGCCGAACGAATTTGGTCTGCTATACCCACAGAAGTAAAGCCTAATGAATTACCTAAGGGCCTCAGTCTTAAGACTACTTCCTCTTTACCCCAAGGAAGGTCGTCGTATATATCACTTATGCCGTCATATTGAGCCAAAAGAGCCTTTACCTCATTAGTTACTAATTTTATTTTATGCATATCATTATTATTTGATATTATTCTTATATCTATATCCTTNCCTGGTGGGCCTGCNCTTTTAGATGCCATAGTTAAAGATTCTAACCCTGCTGGCTTATTTAATGATTTCTTCCATAAACTCATCAAGCTATTTACTGAAGTTTTTCTGATATCTGAAGGAATAAGCTCTACTACCATAGCTCCTAAATGCTGGCCCTCTATTTGTTGCACACTACCTCGTAAACCTAACGACTTGCCTATGACAGANAAATAAGTTTTAACTTCATTATTACTATCTACTGCTAATAAAGAGCTCTCTAACTCTTNAATCATAANCTTTGTATAATCTTGATTAGTACCAGGAGAAAAATTGAAATTTACGTAAATTATATCTGGTTCTGGAGAAGGAAAAAAAACAAATGCTACTCTTCCACCTGACATTAAACCAGCAACTANTATTAAAATTGTAAAAGTAACAGATAAAGTAACGTACCTGAAATTTACCGCTAAAGTTACTAATCTATGAAAATATTTATTCTTAATTATATTAAAATATCTATTAAACCATACTCTAAAACGAGAAATATTTTTTTTCTTATTTTTTAATGCGTGAGATAAATGACCAGGCAAAATAAAGAAACATTCAATTAAAGAAGCAATTAATACTGCTATAGCCACTAAAGGGATAGCTTCTATAACCTGACCAATTATTCCTGTAATTAAAAAAATAGGGATAAATGCAGCAACAGTCGTAATAGCTGCAGTGAAAACTGGAACAAACATTTTATTAGCACCTTTATTAGCCGCTAGAAATGCGTCATCTCCATTTTCATGACATGTTTGTGTATATTCTGCAACTACAATTGCATCATCAACAATAATGCCTAACATCATAATTAGAGCAAATAAGCTTACCATATTAATACTCTGTCCACTTATTAACATAACTCCTAGTGTTCCAGATAATGCAATAGGAATTCCAAAAGCAACCCAAAAAGCAACCCTTCCTGATAAAAATAAAAATAGAATTATAACAACTAAAATTAATCCACCTAGTCCATTTTTAATAAGTAAATTTATACGGTCTCTTACTGACTGTACGCTTAAATCATATATTTTCAGACTTAAATTAACTGGCAATTCTTTTTGATAATCATCTACGTAACTTTCTAATATTTTAGCCATTTTAAGAGCATTACGGCCTGTAGCCCTCTTAATATCAAGACTAATTGCCTGTTTATCATTAACTACTCCATATTGCCCTTCACTATCAAAGTTTGTGTATATNTTAGTAATATCTCCTAAATTTATTTGCTCTCCTTCTTTTCCATTAACTATAGGAATAGTTTTCAATTGCTCTTCTGTATTCTTTTCACCCGATATTTTAATTTTTCTTCTATCAATTCCTTCAATAGTTCCTGCTGGGGAATCTTTTGAAAAAGCATAAATATTTTCTGACAAATCTTTAATAGTTTTTTTCAATGAAAATAATGTTAGAGGTTCTACAGCAACAATTATTTCTTTATCCCTCATACCCAATATATCAATTTTATCTATGCCTAAATTTAGAAGATCATCACGTATATTTTTTGAAATCTTTCTAAGGTTATCTTCTGAAATTTCTCCATATAATAAAAGTCTTCCAATAGTTTCATATCTAATAATTCTTCTAACTTTTGGCTTATCCGCATCTTGTGGTAGACTTAATATTCTAGTTACAGCAGAATTAACATCCGAAAGTGCTTTTTGCATGTCTGTATTTTTAGCAAACTCAATACTTAATTGTCCTATACCCTCCCTAGCAGTAGAGTTAACTTTTCTTACTCCATCTATAACTCTGACTNCTGGCTCGATAGCTTTAATAATTTGATTTTCTACATCTCTTGGACTAGCACTTTTCCAATCCACACTAATTGTAATAAAATCAAAACCAATATCAGGTAAAGATTGCACATTTAATTTCAATAAACCTAACAGCCCAAATAACAATATAATAACCATTAAGACATTAGAAGCTGTTTTATGAGAAGAAAAAAAATTTAAAATATTCAATTTAATGTACTTTCTAAGAATTTATCTTGCTAAAATATTTACTCGCATATTATCTCGCATATCACTTAGTCGTGTAATTACAATATCTTTTCCTGATAGAATATCCGCCTCAATTAAAACTCCATTAAACTCCTCACTTATAATTTTAATTTTTTGTTTCAGGAGACGACCCTCATCTACTATAAAAATGAATTCATTATTAAAAATAGATGATAGTGGCACTAATATAGAATTTGATTGAAGCTTATGTTTTAAGTCTATTTCGACGAAAGCTCCTATGGGAATATTAGATGTCTCTGTAACAATGCTTGCATATAAATTTATGCCTGCTATTTCTCTATTAATTACACCNCTAATTCTATCAATTATAGCTTTGCCTTTATAGTATTCGTTACCAACTAACCATTTAATGTCTATATTTGCACCTATGCCCTTATTAGTAAATTTAGATAATTTATAATAGTCTATCCCGCCTATAGAGAACTTTACTTCCAGTCCATCGGAGGAACTCAATTCAGCAAGTACTTCATTTGAAGACACCTCTTTACCCACTTCTAAGTTTAAAAGGGAAATATGACCAGAATAGGGAGCAACTACTTTTGTCTCTTTAAGATCATTATCTAATCTAGAAATAGTATTATTTATTTTTTCTACTTCTTCTTNATATGTTTCTATTTGTATAGATAGCGAATTAATCAATTCTTTATTTTCTATCAATTTTTCTTCTTTTAAGCTAAGTGACAACCTAAGTTCATCTATGGCGTTTTGAGAAAAAACTTTATTTTTGTTAGCTAGTTTTTTATTAAGTTGTATTCTAATAATATCTCTTTGAGTTACTAANTGTTCTCTGCTTAAGTTTTTGGTTTCTATTTGAGAATTTANTTTTTTAATATTTAATAAGATTATTTTTTTTGATGAATAATTATCTANCAAATCATTTCTAATATTAAATGAATCTACTTCAAATAATAAATCTCCTTTGTTTAAAAATGCTCCATTATTAATGTTTTTTCCAATTCTAATAATTCTGCCTTTATCTCTATATTTTATTTTAATTACTTTAGTACTTATCACCTCTCCATATGCTGTTATGTTAATAGTATTTTCTTTAGAATTTAATTTTTTTGTTTCAACTATAGGATAGTTAATATCATCTTCTTTCTGGCTTATAGTTGGACGCGTGCTAGACATTATAATATAAATAATTACTCCTATTGTGATAATTATAAATGATACTAAAAAACTCTTTAAAAAACTTCTCATATGCACCCTACCTAAGTAATTAATTATTATACTTACATTGTAATCATTAAGATCTTTTATATACTAAAACTTAATTTAATTTAGAATTAAGTAATTCAATGAATTCATCTTTTTTGTATCCTCTAGATATTTTTTGATGAAAATTTATTTCTACTATGCCAGGCTTTTTTATAAGCCCTTTTCTCTCCCAAACTTTTCCTGTACTCATATAAACAGGTATGATTGGAATATTTAAGTTTTTATAAAGAGCATATATTCCAGATTTTATATTTACATGAGTATTCGATTTAACTCTTGTTCCATGAGGGAATATGACTACACTCTCCACACTACTTAAATGATCCTTAATTTTTTTTAACATTGCAAATATTGATGAAGCTCGACCTCTTCTGTCTATAATAATATGTCCGCATCGCCATACGAATAAACCATAAAATGGTATATATAAAAGTTCTTTTTTAAGAATATACTTAATATTTGGAAAATATGCTAAAAATAATATGGTTTCCAAAACTGATTCATGACGTACTGCAAAGATAACTTTTTTATTTGAATAGTTTTCTAAACCTGTAATATTAATTTTTATACTGCAAATATTTTTCAACATATAAAGTGTTATTTTTGCCCAGATACCTGAAATCTTAACACTTAATTTTTTTGAAATCAAAACTGGAAAAAATAATAAGCCAATTATAGCACTAAGTGAGAATAATAGAATACTAAATATTAAGGACTTGATAATTATCAATTGATTAACCATAAATAAATTACTTGAATGTGCGATACTATGTATTTTAGATGCTCTTTATAAATAAAAAATGTTTTCTTATCGAATTGAAAAAAGTCTTCCATTGTAAAATTCATAGATTCTATTGGATAAGGTGATATCTCTATATTTGGCATCGTAATATTAAATAATAATAAGGCACGTTGCATATGCCAATTATCAGTTAATAAAACAATATCTTGAATGCCATATTCATTTATCCATGCGGATGTTTCAATAGCATTTCCTAAAGTTGTTTGTGCATTATAACCTAAATCAATCCTACTTCTTTTTATATCTATATTTTTTATTATATCAGAGTATTTTACTACTTTGGCAACACCTGTAATTAGCATTCTTGATTCAATATTATTAGACATTAAATCTAATCCAACAACTAGCCTTCCTGTATTTCCTGTTAAAACAACTATATTATTTACATTATTTTTTATCGTAAATTCTTTATCTATATTTCTAATAAAATTTAAAAAAGACATAATATATAATATTAAAATTATACAAAATAAAATAGCTATTTTAACTTTATTTAACATTATTTTCCATATACTTTTTTAATACCTTTAAGACAGTAATATACTGAGAATAAAGAATAATTATGAACAATATTAAAAAGTAAAAAATACTATTCATATTTTTTAAATTTATAAAATCAATAGTATTAGAAGAAATAACATTTGTTAAATTTAATATATTTAAAATTATAAAAATAATTAACCAACCTATTATAAAACCCAATAGACTATTACTAACTATTCTTTTAAATAATATCCTCATTAATAAATTTTTATTAGCTCCAGAATAATTCATAAATTGGATATATTTTTTATCTAATTTCAAAGAAAACATATTGCAAAGTGCTAATACTAAGATTAGAAATACAATATAAAAAATATAAAAAAATATATTAATAATACTTAGACTGTTATTTACAATATACTTGTTAAAAATAATATCTTTGAATATAAAATCAATATTAAATTGATAATAAACTTTATAGTTAAATTCTATAAAAATTGGAAAAGCATAATTATCTTTGTTCGATAAATATTCAATTTTTGAGCCTGTATCATCCAATCCAAAAAGTAATCTTGAAATTGAATCTTCAGGTATAATTTGATAGCCATAGTTAACTTTATGTTTTTCGAGCATTTGAATAATATTATCTATATTTTGACTATTTTCATTTTGAGATACTGCAACTACAACCTTTGAACCTTCATTTAAAGCATCTCCATTTATATATATAAAACCTATAATTGAGAAAATTGTTATTATTGATATACATAATATGCCAAATTTATAATTATTGAGTCTTGCTATAGGCCATATGTTATTTTGATTGAATAAGCTCATTATACAGCACGATTTAATTTTATTATCTCAAGATTTTTTATAATATCATGATAGTTATAATTAAAATTTTCTAGAATTAAAATAGACGTTCTATATGACATTAAACCAGTGATTATTTTTAAAATAGTTTCATTCAACTTAGAATTTAAAGATAATGGATTTATTAAAATTAAAATTTTTGGATTAGTAATTATAGCTCTAACTATTTTTAATAAACTTAACTCATGTTCATTAAGCTTCTCAATGTCTCTATAAATAATATCTTTTAAATCAAGCCATAAAACTAATTCTTCTATTCTTTTTTCTATTGTTTTTTCAGAAAAATTTTGTAGTCTCAGAGGTAAGGCAATATTATTTATAATAGACATATTATTAAATAAAGTGTCGTCATTTCCTGCTATACTA
>NYVM01000060.1 GCA_002684605.1 Candidatus Pelagibacterales bacterium
AACTGAAAACAATAGGGCTAATACAAAATAGATATTTTTCATAAATTAATTTTTTTAGGAGGACAACAAATTTACTAGATTATTTGCAATTATATTTGAAATAGATTGTAAAATTTAGTAAATCAATTACAAAAAATTTTATGCTTAATAGCTATTTAGTGATTCCAAGAAAGCTTTAAATAGAGCTATTAGAAGAATTGCTGCTAGAACAACAGCAATAATCCAAAAAGAAAGTAAAGACCCAATAATTGTTTTATTTTTATTTTTCTGTAAAATTTCATCTTTAGTTCTTTTTAATTTTGTTTGTTTATATTTAATTGAAGAGACGTCTTCAAGATTTTCATCAATAGTAATATATACTTTACCATTTTTACGAATAGTATCAGAATAATTTAGCTTCATGGGAAATGAAGCAAAAGTTAAGAATGGAAAAAATAATAAAAACAATAATAACAACTTATTCATATAATAAATGTTTTAATCAAAACTACTTAAAGCCCATAGTAATATAAAAATGCATATTATTAACCAAATTATTGCAAGTAGTCCTACTATCTGCCAAAAACTCCATGATTTTTTTTTATATTCAATTGCTTCTGAATTATTTGATACAAATTGATTTCTCTTTAGCCTTGCTTTATATTCTAGCATTGTTTCTCCATCTAATGGAAACTTGTAAAGAGAATCTACAGAAATCTCTCTATATAACTTTCCATTTTCAAGAATTGTATCTGAAAAAAAGTGATTTTTTGTTGGAAAAGAAGCAAATAGAATAAACGGGAAAAAAGTAAAAAGTAAAATAGTACGCATAATATTTAACAAAATAAATAAATCAAAACAAAACAATTATGCTAAGCATAGTACTTAACTTAAAATACTTTTGGTTATTCAGCTTATTTAATTAGTTCCTTGATCAATTAAATTACCTGATTGATCCCATAGTTTGTAGGCTCCCTGTACAATTCCATTTTTAAAAGTTAGCATAGATTTAGGATTTCCATTTTTGTACCAAAATTTTGACACCCCATCTTTTCTACCATTATTAAATTTGATCTCAAAAATTATTTGATCTCCAATAAACTGATTAGTAAAACCAGTGTACAAAGTATCATTTAGAAAATACCTTTGCTGTCCGTCAACTTTTAATTGATCAGCAGTTACACTATTAAAATCTGTTGATTCACTTAATAAGGCATATTGGGAGTTTATTTGCTGATTATTTTTAGAAATATCAGCTTTGGCATTATCTAATAAATCAGTTTTGACATTTCTATCGATAATTACTTTATCATTATTTGAACAAGAAAAAATGAAAAAACTTAGTAAAAAAATTAAAATGATTTTTTTATTCATAATAAATTATTAATTTTTGATAAATTCTCTAGTTACAACTTTATCATTAGAAATAAAGGATATAAAATAAACTCCTGATTTTAAGTTTGAAACATCAATCTTTTNATTAACAGTATCAAAATTTTTAATTAGAGGTGATTGATTTACAATTGAACCCAATTCATTATAAATTACCCATCTATATTCNTTCCAATTATTTTCTGAAATAGAAGCATTAATATTTTGAGAAGCTGGATTTGGATATACTTTTAATTCTAATCTTTTAGAAAAAATATTATTTGAAGACAATAAAACATTTGAAGAATTTAAATTAATTTGATAAACACCATTTCCATATGTCGCAACAACAAGTAAATTATCAGAAATTCTATATTGGATATCTTCAACGATTGTAGAGCCAAATTCTTCAAATCCAATTTGTTGCCAAACAGTGGTATCTTCATATGTAAATTGTTGTCCAAATCTAGCTGGAGCTATATTTGTTGTTCCAAATAAGCCAACAGTTGTTCCAACTAAATATAGTGTGTCATTATCAAAAGGAATAATTGCTGCTGTACGACAGGATGGTCCATTACCATTNCCATTGTAGGTTTCTTCAAGATTACCTCCAATTATCTTCCATGATTGACCCCCATCATTACTATGGTTTAATGAATAAACTCCATAATTTGAAAAAACAGCTATTAGTTCATCCGCATTAGCAGGATTAATTGCAATATCTGCACAATATGAATTTCCTTGTGTTTTTAGAGTTCCGAGATTATTAATAATAGGATTTCCAACGCTTGCATTATCAATCCTAAAAATATCAGCAGGACTAACTCCAATATATAAAATATCTGATGGGGCAGCAGAAGAATTTAAAGTTGTTATTTCTTTACTACCCAAGTTAGATCCAACTTGTAGATTATTTAATANATCCCAACCAAAATCAGATTTATCATTAGAGTTGTTNTAATTAATGGAACTTAACGAATTATTTCTCCAAATTTTATCTCCTTCTGACCAATACAACAAATTATCATTGTTTTNATCCATTGTCATAGGATTTTTCCATCTATAATTAGTACTATCACATGAAGCCGGATCCATTCTTTGAAAAGCTGTAGCAGCACCTGTATTATCTAATTTCATTTTATACAAAACTCCACGCTGAATAGATAGATAAAAATCTTCTTCATTATCAGCGATTCCACCGATCATTCCATCTCCGTTAAATGGCATTTTCCAAGTAGAATTAGAATTTGATGAAAAAGTTACTCTGTTTCCATTATCTTGTAGTCCAGCATGCATTANATTTGAATTTGCATTTTTACTAATAGTTGCAGTATACAGTTGAGTAGTATTGTATCCATTGTTTAAGGAAATCCAATCTACAGTGTCTTTAAATATATTTAGAGTTTTGTAAACGCCCCCATCATTTCCATTTAAAAGAATATCATCATTAGATGGTAAATAAATGATTTCATGCTGATCAGGATGATGATTTTCATATGACCCCCAATTTTCGTGACCTTCAACTGAACCAGCCATATATCCCCCAATAATAGAAGTATTGTTTGGTGAAGTAAAACCATCTGTTGATCTCCAAAGGTTTGTGCCACCAAGAATTATAAGATTTGTATCTGATGGATGAACACTTACTAAAAGGTCGTATGATCCTTGAGCATTGAAATTATCAAAAGAAGCTTGATTATTGGCTGGTATGTTAGCTGATAAATCTGTCCATCTTCCACCGACACCTGTTCCATCACCTGAAAGATATTCATATTTCCATAAAGATGACCACGTACTTCCGTTAAAAAAAGTTTGACTAAACTGTCCATAACCTGTGGTTTCAGCAGCGACAAAATAAACTACATTCTCATTTGATGGACTAACTCCTATTTCTACTCTACTATATCCAGGAGCAAATGTGGGCGGAACAATATTACTCCAATTTTGACCATCTACAGATCTCCATATTCCTTTGTCTGTGCAGTTACTTGAAATTGTAGCATAAACTACTCCTGTTGACGTTACTTCAACATCTGTATATTGATAATAATTACTGTTTGCACCTCCTAACTGTTTTGACCAACTTATGCCGCCATCTTCAGTTCTGTAGATATCGCCTCTAGTAGCAGCGTAAACAACATCCAGACTATCATTTGATGGATCAGTTTTTAAACTAAACATAAAATCAAAATCTCCATCTAATGAAGTTGGTGTATTAGTTGTAGTCATTGGAAGAGAGTCCCAGGACAAACCGCCATCAATAGATTTCCACACTCCATTNCCATACAAAGATTCATTTATCACATATGATCCTCTATTTTCTCCCGTTCCAAAATACCATATATTTTCTTTACCAGACCTTCTGTCCTGAGTTAAGCAACTAATTCTATGTTCCTGACTTNGATCTGTTGTCATATCCCATGACTGCCCCCCATCAGTTGAACGAAACATCCCTCCAGAGGCTCCTCCTGCTAATATGGTGTTTTCGTCCAAAACATCTAGACATAAAGCTCTAGTTCTTCCCCCAACATTATAAGGACCTCTATGTTTCCAATTATTTTTTGAAAAAGAATTAGACTTTGGTAGGTTTTTAGAGAAAAGAAGTTCTTTTTGTCTAATGTTTTTTGGAATCTTTCCAGTATAAGGATCTGCTAATCTTTGTATATCCCAATTTACTTTCTCTTGTGAGCTTTCAGAAGGATAAAGCGCCATCTTTTCTTGTTTTTCTTCGCATGAAAAAAACAAAACCAAGCAACACAAAATAAATAATCGCATAAAATTCATATTTTTTATTGTAAAAATATCATTTTATTTGATAATATAAAATCATTTCTAAAAGTGTAAATTTGCAATNGAATCANANAGTAAAAATGCANAAAATNCCTATNTATAANCCNAAAAATAAGNTNAGAATNGTAACAGCNGCAAGTNTATTTGATGGACATGATGCTGCNATNAATATAATGCGAAGAATTATTCAATCTACNGGCTGTGAAGTNATTCATCTTGGTCATGATAGAAGCGTAGAGGAAGTTGTTGACTGTGCCATAGAGGAGGACGCTAATTCAATTGCAATGACTTCATATCAAGGAGGTCACATTGAATATTTAAAATATATGTTTGATCTTTTAAAACAAAAGAATGCTAGTCAAATTAAAATATTTGCTGGTGGAGGAGGAACTATTTTACCCAGTGAAATAAAAGAACTTGAAGAATATGGAATCACCAAAATTTATCATCCTGACGATGGTAGAAAAATGGGGCTTCAAGGAATGATAAATGATCTAGTAGAAAAATCCGACTTCCCTACAGGAAAAAACATAGAAAAAAAAGATTTAATTAACAAGATTCAAAAAAAAGACTGTAATACAATTGCAAGATTAATATCTGCAATAGAAAATTATCCAAAAAAACATAGTGAAACTATTAAATTAGTACAGAAAAATGCGGAAAAATCTAAAACTCCTGTTTTAGGTATTACTGGAACTGGTGGCGCTGGAAAATCTTCGCTTGTGGATGAACTAGTTAGAAGATTTATTCTAGATTTTAATGATAAAGATATCGCTATTATTTCTGTTGACCCATCAAAAAGAAAAACTGGTGGAGCATTACTTGGTGATAGAATTCGAATGAATTCGATAAAATCAAATAAAGTTTATATGAGATCTCTAGCAACAAGACAAGCAAATTTAGCTTTATCAGCTCATGTAAATGAAGCAATTAATATACTTAAAGTAGCTAATTTTGATCTTATTATACTTGAAACATCAGGAATTGGACAGTCTGATACAGAAATTATTGAACATTCTGATATCTCTCTTTATGTCATGACTCCTGAGTATGGGGCTGCAACCCAATTAGAAAAAATTGATATGCTTGATTTTGCAGATTTAATTGCAATAAACAAATTTGATAAAAAAGGAAGTTTGGATGCATTACGCGATGTTCAAAAACAATATCAAAGAAATAATCAAAAATTCGATGAAAACATTGAAGATATGCCTGTTTACGGAACAATTGCTTCTCAGTTTAATGATCCAGGCACAAACACATTATATAAAGAGGTAATGAAAAAATTCCAGGGTGAAAAAATTGGAAATTTCAACTCTTCTTTTGAAATAAGCGATGAAATGTCTGAAAAGATATATGTAATTCCTTCACAAAGGGTGAGATATCTTTCAGAAATTGCAGAAAACAATAGAGCATATGATAAGTGGGTAATTGAACAAAAAAAAATAGCTCAAAAATTATATGTTCTAGATAAATCTATCAAAATTTTAGATAAAGGTTTTGAAAAAACCAAAAAAGAACTACAAAAGAAATATAATCAACTTTTAACAGATTTAGATCCAAAGAATAAGCTCTTAATTGATAATTGGTTTAAATTAACTGATAAATATAAATCAGAGTTTTTTAATTATAATGTAAGATCAAAAACATTATCTGTTAAAACTCATACCACCTCTCTTTCAAACACCAACATACCCAAGATTTCTCTTCCTAAATATGAAGGTTGGGGTAATATTTTAAAATGGCAATTACAAGAAAATGTTCCTGGAGAATTTCCTTTTACAGCTGGATTATTTCCTTTTAAAAGAGAAGGCGAAGATCCAACAAGGATGTTTGCTGGTGAGGGTGGTCCTGAAAGAACAAATAGAAGATTTCATTATGTTAGTCTAGATATGGAAGCGAAAAGACTATCAACTGCATTTGACTCGGTTACCCTCTATGGAAATGACCCTGAAATCAGACCAGATATATATGGTAAAATTGGAAATGCTGGAGTATCTATTTGCTGTTTAGATGACATGAAAAAACTCTACTCCGGATTTGAACTCACAAATACTAAAACATCTGTGAGTATGACTATTAATGGACCAGCTCCTATCATACTTGCATATTTTATGAATACAGCTATAGATCAAGAATGTGAAAAATATATTATCAAAAATAAACTTGAAAAAGACGTCACAAAGAAAATACAACAGTATTACAAAAAACAAGGTACTGTAAGGCCTGAATATCAAGGTGAAATTCCAGAGGGAAATAACGGCCTGGGATTATTTTTGCTTGGAATAACTGGAGATAAAGTACTCCCAAATGATGTTTACAACTCTATAGCTAAAAATACACTAAATCAAGTTAGAGGAACGGTTCAAGCTGATATTTTAAAGGAAGATCAAGCACAAAACACTTGTATTTTTAGTACGGAATTTGCGTTGCGTATGATGGGTGATGTTCAAGAGTATTTTATTAACAACGAAATAAGAAATTTTTATTCAGTTTCTATTTCTGGATATCATATTGCTGAAGCTGGAGCTAATCCAATTTCACAACTTGCATTTACACTTTCAAATGGATTTACATATGTTGAGTACCATTTAAGTAGAGGCATGGATATTAATGAATTTGGTCCGAATTTATCATTTTTTTTCAGTAATGGTATTGATCCAGAATATTCTGTCATTGGTAGAGTAGCAAGAAAGATATGGTCAAAAGCAATGAAACACAAATATGGAGCAAATAAAAGAGCTCAAATGCTTAAATATCATATTCAAACCTTCTTTTTCTAATCTTATTTGTTC
>NYVM01000061.1 GCA_002684605.1 Candidatus Pelagibacterales bacterium
TATAGCTTTGTAGCTTGATTATTAGCGAAATCGGTTCCACTATGATGTCTATTTTTTACATCCATAGGATTTAGACCCATATCTTTCCACTTTTGAATTATTGACAACAAGCTTCTTGCTGGCCAACGTTTTTCATCTATATTTTCTGCAGAAAGTATTTGCTTTATTAATCTTAGTTGATCGTCTGTATCTATAATTGTAAAAGTTGTTTTTAAGTTTACTAATTCTGCATTAGAGCGAAGAATTCTAGCTGCCAATGAATGGAAAGTTCCCAACCACCATCCTGCAATTGAAGATCCCACCATACTTTCTACTCTTATTCTCATTTCATTTGCAGCTTTATTTGTAAAAGTTACAGTAAGGATTTCAGACGGGTGAGCAATACCTTCATATAATAGATTAGAAAGTCTAGTAGTAAGAACTTTTGTTTTTCCGGTGCCTGCTCCTGCTAATACTAGAAGAGGACCATTAACTGTTTCTACAGCATCTCTTTGTTCTGAGTTTAATTCAGATAAATAATTATTTTTACTAATTGTCATTATAAAAGCATATTATATAGCAGACCATCCGCCATCCAGCATTAAAGTATGTCCAGTTACAATAGAAGATGCATTAGAAGCTAGATATAAAATTCCTCCAGCCATTTCAGAAACTTCAGCTAGTCTCCTTAAAGGCGTTCTTTCTATAATATGATTTAATTTTTCTTTATCTGCATTTAATTGTTTCACTAGTCTAGTTTTTGTATAGGTAGGCCCAATAGAATTAACTCTTATTCCTCTTGGTCCCCATTCATTAGCTAGAGATCTTGTAAGGTTTACTAATCCTCCTTTAGATGCATGGTAGGGAGAATTGGGAGCTGGTCCACCTCCTGTAACTCCCATTATTGAGGAAATATTAATAATTGATCCTTTTTTATTTTTAAGCATATATTTTGCTGCTGTTCTACAGCAAATAAAAGCACTAGTTAGGTTCAGTTTAATTATATTTTCAAAATCTTCTGTTTTCATTTCTTCTGCAGGATTTCTGTTTGCTGTCCCAGCATTATTTATTAAGACATCTATTGACCCAAAATATACAGATACCTCACTAAAAACTTTAATAATATTTTCTTCTTTAGTTATATCTAGTTCCCATGCTTTTGCTTTAATACCTTCTTCAGCCAATTCTTTTTCTAATACTTTGGCTGAATCAAAATTTTTATCAGTTATAGCTATATTTCCTCCTGCCTTTCCACATGCAATAGCGGCTACTCTTCCTATTCCATGGGCAGAACCAGTTATTAAAGTAGTAGTATTTTTTAAACTAAAAAGGTTTAAAACATCAAAGTTTTTAGCAGAAGGCATTAAAAAACCTGTTTCCTCATCAATAATTTCTCCATTTACCATTTATCTATCCTATATTTATTAAAATTTTTTATATTTAAGGTATGCTTCTTTAGGGTTTATCCCCTTTAATATAGCATCACGCATCTTATTTTCAGAGCTTAAATCCTTTTTAGCTTTATTTATGATTTTAAAAATAATATTATTTGGAATTATTACTATGCCATCCTCATCAGCTATACTGTAATCACCAGTGTTTATATTAACATTTCCAATCTTAATAGATTTTCCCATTTCATTAACTATCCATCTGCCGGCAACATCTTTTGGTGAGTTATACCTGCAATAAACTGGAAATTTTATCTCTGATTTTATTCTTGTTACATCTCTACATCCAGCATCCGTTATATAACCTCTAACTCCTCTTAGCTTTAAAGCTTCTGCAGAAAGTTCTCCCATTAATGCAATAGAATTATTATTTGGTTGGCATATTATTACAGAATTTTTTTCTGCTTTAGATAAAAATTCTGTCCAAGATAGCAAACTTTCATCTATACTTGCATTACTTTTTAACTTTCCTGATAAAGTCCATATTTTTCCTACAACTTTATTTTCAAATAAAAGAGGTTTTATTTCATGAGGTAGTGTTTGATTTAATAAATTTTCTGATCTAAGTGCATCATGAACTATAGAAGAGTTTAATAATAACAATTCTTCTATAATTTGATCTTCATTTAACATATTTTCTTACTTTTAAAGGTATCATTTCTTTGTTGGGTCAGGAAAATCTGCTTCTATATTACAACTATTCGTTTCAGTATCAAAATCTCCAGAACAAAGCAGCTTAAAAGGGTTTAATTCATTAAAAGAGTATTCACTACAACTCACTAACAATAAAAATATAGATATAAAAAAAATATTTTTAAATTTATTTATAATTAAAGTAATATTTAAGATGATTTCTGTATCCTTGGTTATATTATTAGTTAATAATCAGTAATTATTTTTTCAAAGTAAAAAAACAGCCATTAAAACTACTAATGCAATAACACCTATTGTTCCGTATGTGCCATATTTTACAAAATTTTTCCATGTACTTACATGATCTTCATAATATTTTTTTTGATCATATGCCATTTAATTTACTCCATAACTTAGTGATAACTGATTTAATTATTAAAAATAATAACAAATAAAAAATAATAATACATATTTATTTTTATTTAATTTTAATCTTATGATTGGAATTTTTTAAATAACACTTAATTTTTTAAAAAAAATTATTTTTTTATTTTTAAATTTTTATAATAATCTTGATTTACGATAAATACATTGCTAAATGAGTATGGTAAATATTTTTGTTAATATTATGGTTGTTAAGTTTAATTTTATTATAAGAGGTGCTTCATTATGTGCGGTTTTAAAAATTTAAAAATTATTTTAAGCTCATTTATTACTTTATTTATTTCAAGCCAGGCTTTTTCTGAAGAAAATTTAGGAGCAGCTCATCCATGGGGATTAAACCTTAGAGAAGCTTTTTCTCCTGTTATGCTGGAAATGGTCTCTTTTCATAATGCTTTAATATGGCTTATAACAGCTATATCATTATTTGTATTAGCGTTATTGGTAATTATAGTTGTTAAATTTAATACAAAAGCTAGCCCAAAAGCGAGTAAAACCACTCATAATACTTTTTTAGAAATAGCTTGGACTGCAATTCCAGTATTAATTTTGGTTGTTATGGCTGTTCCATCTTTTAAACTACTTTATAAAGGTGATGTTATTCCAGAAGCGCATATGACGGTAAAAGCTATAGGTCATCAATGGTACTGGTCTTATGAGTATCCTGACCACGGAAATTTTACGTATGATGCATGGTTAGTCCAAGATGAAGAAGATATGGAGGGGGAAGATAGACCTTTTACTAGATTGCTTACTACTGACACAAGAGTAGTTGTTCCTGTGGGAAAGGTAATTAGAGTTCAAATGACTTCTACAGATGTATTGCATAGTTGGGCAGTACCTTCATTAGGGGTTAAAAAAGACGCTGTTCCAGGACGATTAAATGAATTATGGTTTGAAGCTAATAGAGAAGGAATATTTTATGGTCAATGTTCAGAATTATGTGGAACAAATCATGGCTTTATGCCTATAGAGGTGCATGCAGTTTCAGAAGAAAAATTCTTAGCATGGATTGAAGATTCAAAAGAAAAATATGCTAAGGTAGGACAAAATCTTAATTTAGCTGAAATTAAAGAGTAAATATATTTTTAAATTAATTAGCGAGGTAACATAATGTCTACTATAACTGATAATCACGATCACACTCCAACAGGGTTCCGTCGCTGGGCTTATTCCACAAATCATAAAGATATAGGGTCCATGTACATAATATTTGCTGTCATAGCAGGTGTTATTGGTGGAATTATGTCAATGATTATGCGAACAGAACTTGCATTTCCTGGTGATGGTATTTTAGGTGGTGATTATCAAATGTACAATGTTCTTACTACTGCTCATGGCCTCATAATGATATTTTTTATGATTATGCCTGCTATGATTGGAGGGTTTGGAAACTGGTTTGTGCCAATTATGATAGGTGCTCCTGATATGGCATTTCCAAGAATGAATAACATTAGTTTTTGGCTGCTGGTCCCTGCTTTCATCCTATTATTGTCAAGTCCTTATGTGGGAGGAGGTGCAGGTACAGGTTGGACTATATATCCTCCTTTATCTTCAACTCTTGGCCATTCTTCTCCTGCGGTTGATATGGCAATATTAGCTCTTCACTTAGCTGGAGCTTCTTCAATATTAGGAGCAATTAATTTTATTACTACTATTTTTAATATGCGTGCTCCTGGCATGACCTTACATAAAATGCCATTATTTGTATGGTCCATATTAGTTACAGTATTTTTATTAGTTTTATCACTTCCAGTTTTGGCTGGAGCCATAACAATGTTGTTAACAGATAGAAATTTTGGAACAGCATTTTTTGCTCCAGAGTTAGGTGGAGACCCAATATTATTCCAGCATTTATTTTGGTTTTTTGGTCACCCTGAAGTATATATACTCATACTTCCTGCATTTGGTATAGTCAGCCATATAGTATCGACATTTTCAAATAAACCAGTTTTTGGCTATTTAGGTATGGCATATGCTATGGTATCTATAGGTTTTGTAGGTTTTGTTGTATGGGCACATCATATGTATACAGTTGGTTTAGATGTAGATACAAAGGCTTATTTTACAGCAGCTACGCTAGTAATCGCAATTCCTACGGGTATTAAAGTGTTTAGCTGGATAGCAACCATGTGGGGAGGATCGGTAACATTTAAAACACCCATGCTTTTTGCAATGGGTTTTATATTTCTTTTTACAGTAGGAGGTGTAACTGGAGTTGTATTAGCTAATGCAGGCTTAGATACAGTTATGCATGATACCTATTACGTAGTTGCCCATTTCCATTATGTGCTTTCTTTGGGAGCAGTATTTGCTCTATTTGGAGGCTTTTATTATTGGTTTGGCAAGATATCTGGAAGACAATACACAGAATGGATGGGTAAGGTGCATTTCTGGGTTTTGTTTATAGGAGTAAACTTAACATTTTTCCCAATGCATTTTTTAGGTTTACAAGGTATGCCTAGAAGAATACCTGATTATCCAGATGCTTACGCAGGCTGGAACTTAGTAGCATCTGTAGGTTCTTATATATCTGCTTTTTCTGTTATATTGTTTTTAATCGTAGTATTTAAAGCCTTGTACTCAGGAAAGAAATGTCCAAATAACCCTTGGGGTGAAGGTGCAGATACTTTAGAATGGAAAACTTCTTCGCCGCCACCGTTCCATACATTTGATAAGTTACCAGAAATTAAGTAATTAGGTAGGTTTATAATTTAGTTAGGGGTTATTATGGTTTTCTCAAACAAAAGTGAGAAGCTTGAAATTAATAGTAATGGTTCTATTGCAACTGTAAGTGACTATTTTGAGCTTTTAAAACCAAGAGTAATGTCACTTGCGATATTTACTGCAATTATAGGTTTACTACTTGCTCCTAACAATATTCACCCATTTTTAGCGGTATTTTCTATAATTGCAATAGGAGCAGGCGCAGGCGCGGCAGGTGCAATAAATATGTGGTATGATAAGGATATTGACAAAGTTATGGATAGAACAAAATCCAGACCTGTTCCTTCAGGAAGAGTTAAGTCAGAAGAAGCTCTCACCTTAGGCATAGTGCTATCTATTTTTTCTATACTACTTTTGTTTGTTGCTTCTAATTATATAGCAGCATCCATTTTGTTTTTATCAATAATATTTTATATTTTTATATACACAATATGGTTGAAAAGAATTACTACACAAAACATAGTTATAGGTGGAGCAGCTGGAGCTCTTCCTCCTATAATAGGTTGGTTTGCAGTTTCTCAAGAATTTAGTATGCTTCCTGTTTTACTTTTTATGATCATATTTTTTTGGACACCTCCTCATTTTTGGGCTTTATCATTATATAGGTCAAATGATTATCAAAGAGCTGGAATTCCTATGTTGCCAGTAGTTAAAGGAAAAAAAGTAACAAGAATTAATATATTACTTTATTCAATTTCATTAATATTTATTTGTCCATCGCCATGGTACTTAGGTTATTTAGGTAATATTTATGGAGTTCTTACAACTTTATTTACTCTAGTATTTATTTATTTTTCATGGAATGTATATAAGGAAAAATTAGGTTCAGAACCAGTTTTGTTTAAGTATTCTATCCTTTATTTATTTCTTTTGTTCTTAATTATGCCAATAGATAAATATTTTTATATTTGGATTAATTAGAATGGATAAAAATAAAAAAGATAAACAAAAAAGCAAGTTAAGAAAGAAAAACTGGATGATTGCCTATCTAATAATATTTATTATATTAAGTATATATATTATATCTTTTATTAAGATAGGTGGATAGGTTTGGTTAAAGGTAATAAAAATAAATATACTGCTTATTCAGTTATTTTTATAATTGTAGGTATGATTAGTCTTTCATACGCTGCTGTACCTTTATATGATTTATTTTGTAGGACTACAGGCTTTGGTGGCACTCCTGTTGTAAAAAAAGATAATATAAATGTTAAGGTTGTAAATAGTGTAGACATAAAGGTTCAATTTAATGCTGATGTGGCAGGAGGACTAGAATGGAACTTTCTTCCTGTTGAGAGACAAAAAATAGTCAAGACTGGCTCTAATACTTTAGCTTTTTATAAAGCAAAAAATATATCTGATAAGGAAATTACAGGAGTTGCAGCTTTTAATGTTACTCCTTTAAAAGTAGGAAAATATTTTTCTAAAATCGACTGTTTTTGTTTTGAAGAGCAAACTTTGAAAGCTGGAGAAGAAGTAGAGATGCCGGTAAGCTTTTATATTGATCCAGAGATAGCCAATGACCCTAATACGCAGGAAGTAAAAACTATAACTCTTTCTTATACCTTCTTTAATATTAATGAAAATCAGAAATATAAAGGTAAAATAAAAAAAAATACTACTGCACAAATTAAATAAATTAATGTAATATATAAGTAATAAATATAAGGAGTAAAACAATGTCATCTAAAGCAAATCATCCATATCATCTTGTAGATCCAAGCCCATGGCCATTGGTAGGATCTATATCTGCATTAGTATTAGCAGTTGGTTCAATTATGTATATGCATGAATTAGATAAAGGTATTGTTTTAACTATAGGCTTAATAATGTCTTTAGGAACTATGGCTGCATGGTGGAGAGATGTTATAAAAGAAGGTGAGCATGGAGGACATCATACAACAACTGTTCAGCTAGGTTTAAGATATGGAATGGTGTTATTTATTGTCTCTGAAATAATGTTTTTTGTTGCTTGGTTTTGGGCATTCTTTGATGCTAGCTTATTTGCTGGTGAAGCTATTCAGGTTTCTAGAGTAGAATTCACAGGAGGGCATTGGCCTCCAAATGGTGTAGAAGTGTTTGATCCATGGCATTTACCTCTTGTAAATACAATAATCTTATTAACTTCAGGTACAACAGTTACATGGGCCCACCATGCTATAAAAGAAAATAAAAGAGGTGGACTGATCTGGGGGTTAGTATTAACTGTATTATTAGGCTTATTATTTACTGGTGTCCAAGCTTACGAATATGCCCATGCCGCATTTGGTTTTACTGATGGAATTTATTCATCAACTTTCTATATGGCAACAGGATTTCATGGCTTTCATGTAATAATAGGTACCATATTTTTGATTGTGTGCTTAGGAAGAGCTATGGTTGGACATTTCAAACCAGACCATCACTTTGGTTTTGAAGCAGCAGCTTGGTATTGGCATTTTGTAGATGTAGTATGGTTATTTTTATTTATTTCTATTTATTATTGGGGCGGTTTAGGTGGCACTGTTCACGGTGGGTAGTGAAGAAAAGATAGTTAATAGTGAAGCTATAGTACCAAGATCATTACTTTTGAAATCTTTATATGGTTTATGTCCTAATTGTTCATATAAATCTGTTTTTACAAAATACATATGTTTAATGGATACATGTCCCAATTGTAGTATTAGACTAGATTCTGAAAGAGTAGGAGATGGTGCCGCATGGTTTGCTATGATTATCACAAGTATTTTAGTTGGGTTTGGAGCATTAATATTAGAAATTAATTTCCATCCAAAATTATGGTTACATATAGTTATATGGACGCCGGCTATATTATTATTATCTATTATTATCTTAAGACCCTTTAAAGCGCTATTATTATGCCTATCTTATAATAACAAAGGCTAGCAAAAATTGAGCATACATAAACTAACTAAATTTCTTATATTTAACTCATTAGCTATAATAATTTTACTTTCTTTAGGAACATGGCAGTTAGAAAGATTAAGGTGGAAAAGTGATTTAATAGCGTCAATGAATAATAATATTTCCTTGCCTCCAGTTGAAGTTAACTCATCAATAATTAGTAATATTAAAAGTTATAGTTATAGACGCTTAAAACTAAATGGCTACTTTTTATATGATAAGAATATAACAATTTATTCAAAGGTAGTTAATGGTAAAGTAGGTAGGCATCTTGTGACGCCATTCAAAACAGAATTTGGTAATATACTCATTAATAGAGGTTTTGTTCCAGAGGATTATAAAGTTGAACCAAGCAAAAACACAAAGAATAAAAATATATTTATTAATGGTATGGTAAAGTTCCAACAAGAAATTAATTACTTTACTCCTACTAATAGTATCGTAAAAAACGAATGGTACTATATAAATATAGAAGAAATTAGTACTTACTTTAATTTAAATTTAAATAGTTTTTATGTTATAGAAGAAAATAACCCTAATGCAAGCTATCCATTAGGAAGTCAATACAATATAAATATACCAAATGACCATTTACAATATGCTTTTACATGGTTTTCTTTAGCTCTAGCACTATCTGTATTTCTGCACCTGTTATGGAGAAAAAATGTTAATTAAAAGGGCAGAAAATAAAATTCTTTTTACTTTAAAAATTTTAGCAGGTTTTTTATTATTATTAATTTTTATACAAATTTCTTTAGGGTCAGCTGTGCGTTTAACAGGTTCAGGTTTATCCTGTCCGGATTGGCCTTTATGTTATGGGTTATGGTTTCCTGATCAAGATAAACTTTCAAAAATCACAGATGTAAACTATGAATTTTATCAAATAATGCTTGAGTGGATACATAGGTTTAATGCAGCTATATTTATTGCACCAGTAACTTTATTGCTTTTCTTTGTAGGACTCAAAGCTATAAAGAAAAGAAAAATTAGAACTATTTTATATTCAATAATGATTGTGTTAGCTATGCAAGGTTTAATGGGAGGTTTTACAGTTTTTGATAAAAACTCTCCATGGAGTGTAGCAGCACATTTAGGATTCGCACTGGGTTTAATGTTTCTTGTTATAAAAATATTTCTAGTATCATTAAGGCTAAAATCAATAAAACCTTTACCAAATAAAAATAAAAAAATTTTTATTCTATATATAACTATAATAATAGTATTAGCGACTATGCTAATGGGAGCTATAGTTTCAAAAAGTGGATCATCTTTAGCATGTGATTTATGGCCGCAATGTTCCAGTGATGGTGATAGTTTATTACAATACAATAAAATAATACATATTAGTCACAGATTTTTAGCTTTCATATCAGCTATATTTATAGTTTTAGTAGTATATAATTATAATCAAATTATAAAATATAAAATTATTTCTAATATTAGAAATATTTTAATATTACTAACAACACTTCAAATTTTATTGGGAGCCACAGTAATATTTACAGAATTAAATTTATTTATTGCGATGCTTCATCAATCTATAGCTGTGTTAATATTTATCGTGCTTTCTTTTTTATTTTGGTTTACTTTACAAAGCAATTTTGAAGATAACTAGCTTAAGTAAATAAAATATTTATATTTGGATAAAATCTTGCATTATATTTCTACAAGAAGTCATAATACTAAATCTACTAGTAATTTTAGCAGTGTTATTATGGAAGGGTTAGCTCCAGATGGAGGACTATATATACCCAAAAATTTTCCAAAATTTTCTTCTTTAGAATTAGAGAATATGATTCATATGAGTTATGAAGAATTATGTGTAGAGGTAATATTTAAATATTGTGGTACATGCCTTACTAAAGAGGAAATTAAAATAATAGCTCTGGATTCATATAAAAATTTTGGTACCAATGATATTGCTCCTATTATTAAAGTTACCGATAATATTAATATCTTAGAATTATTTCATGGCCCTACATTAGCATTTAAAGATTTTGCACTTCAGTTTTTGAGTAGAGTTTTTAATATTCTTTTAGAGCGCGAAGGTAAAAAAATTACAATTATTGGAGCTACATCAGGAGATACAGGTTCTGCGGCCATCGAGGCATTCAAAAACAATAGTCTTGCTAATATAATAATTTTGCACCCAGAAGGTAAAGTAAGTGATTTTCAAAGAAAGCAAATGACAACAGTTGATGCAGGAAATATATATAACATAGCTATAGATGGAAATTTTGATGACTGTCAGGCATTAGTTAAAAATCTTTTGGTTGATAAGGACTTTAATAATAAACATAACTTAGCATCTATTAATTCAATTAACTGGGGTAGAGTCTTAGCCCAAGTTGTTTACTATTTTTATTCTGCCTTTAAAGTAATGAAGGGAAAAGATAATAAGTCAGTTAATTTTTCAGTACCAACAGGCAATTTTGGTGATGCATACGCTGGATATGTTGCAAAAAAAATGGGTTTACCCATAGAAAAAATTATTATAGCTACAAATAGTAATGATATTTTATCAAACTTTTTTAAAAATGGTATTTATAAAATATCAAAAGTAATTCCTACTATTAGTCCTTCCATGGATATACAATTAGCTAGCAATTTTGAAAGACTATTATATGAAATATTAGATCATGATCCAAGTTTAGTAAGAGATTATATGAAAACATTAAGTAATATTGGTTCATTTAAAATAAGTAATGAAAAATTAAAGACTTTAAATGAGACTTTTATTGGTTTAGGTGTGAGTGATGAAGCTACAATAGAGAGGATTAAATCTACTTATAATAATAGTTTAGTAATAGACCCACATACATCGGTTGGTTTAGAGGCTGCATATAATTATAACTATTCCTTAAAAGGGCCCTGCATAGTTTTATCTACAGCTCATCCTGTTAAGTTTGCAGGTGCAGTTAGTAGCGCAATAAACTTTAATTCAGATTTGCCAGAAAAATATAAGAATATATTTTCTTTAAATGAAAAGTATCATTCATTAAAAAATAATTTAGATACCATTAAGAATTTTATAGATTCAACATCAAATGTATAGCAATATAATTACAAAAAGAGAAGATATCTATTGTGTCTAATTATAAACTTAGATCAGTAAAAACGAAATCTTTTAAAGGTAATCGCTTAAAGAAAATTGCATTTGCATTAAAAGGTTATTTTCCTCACAATTATATAGAAAGCCAAAGAGTTATCATAAGGCATCCTAAAAGGCGAGACTGGAAAGCTTGGGTGAATTTACGCAGAGAATCATATGGTTTCTTACAAAAATGGGAACCTTATTGGGCTCTAAATCAGTGTAATAAGAGCAACTATATGAGGCAATTAAAATTACAGAGAACTAAGGCTGCTTATGACCAAGCTTATTCTTTTTTATGTTTTGAAAAACATTATAAAGTTTTATTAGGAGGTATTAACATATCTAATATTCAGCGAGGAGTTATACAGACTTGTAATATTGGGTATTGGTTAGGTGAAAAAAATACAGGCAAAGGTTATATGCAAGAGTCTATAAAAGCATTAATACCGTATATATACGAGCAATTAAAAATTCATAGAATACAAGCATTCACATTAGAAGACAATATTTCATCAAGGAAGCTAATTGAGAAGGTTAATTTTAAAAAAGAAGGAGTTTTAAGAGAGGCAATGCAAATTAATAACGAGTGGAGAGACCATGTAATATACTCCTTATTATTAGATGATACTAAAAATAATTAATTTAATTTCTCTTGATATATATAAAATTATGCAAAAAATATTATATTTTTTAATATTACTAATCCTTTTTTTTAATGTAAACAGATCTTCTTCAGAAGAATATAATACATTTAAAATGGATATGGTTGATGTAAAATTTATTTCCTCAATCAGCAAAATTGATAATAGTGATATTTTAATTGGTTTAGAATTTAAATTAGAACCTGGCTGGAAGATATATTGGAGACAGCCCGGAGATTCTGGCTTACCACCAGAATTAGACTTTAGTTCATCAAAAAACCTAAATTCTTATGAAATCAAATGGCCTTATCCTATAAAAGAACTAGAAGCAGCGAATATATTAACAAATATATATAAAGATAATGTTATTATTCCAATAAAGATATCAGTTATAGATAAAAGTAAAACTTTATATTTAGATGCAGCCTTAAGTTTTCAAGTTTGTAAAGATATTTGTATTCCATTAGAAACTTCTTTATTTTTAAAACTTTACCCGGGTAAATCAGAGCCCACTAATAATTTACATCGTATTGAATTGGCTCTTTCTAAAGTTCCAAAAGATTATAGTAAAAGTGGTATAAAAAATATAAGTATTAGCAAAAAATCTCAAAAAAAATTAATTCTTGATGTTGAAAATTCTATAGATTTTCCAATTGGAGAATTAGATATTTTTTTAGAAAATAAAACTGATTATATCAAAATAATAAAAATTAATATTTTAGAAAATTTTAAGAAAAATATTCAAGCAGAATTAATTTTAGAAAACGAAATTAATAATTATAAGAATATTAATATTACTTTAGTAAAAGGAAACTTAGTAGCTTTTGCAGACTTTATTAATATTAATAATTCTGATCGTAATAACATTTTATTAATATTACTTATGGCATTTATAGGAGGGTTCATTTTAAATTTTATGCCTTGTGTCCTCCCAGTACTTTCATTAAAGATTTCTAGAGTTTTATCGACCAAAGATAAGTCTCATTCTAGTGTTAGGTTTAATTTTTTATTAACTACGCTAGGAATTATTACTTCTTTTATTTTTTTAGCTATTATAACAGTATTCCTTAAAAATATTACTGGAGAAATAGGCTGGGGAATTCAGTTTCAACAACCTGTATTTTTATTTTTCTTAATATTTGTTCTTATATTGTTTTCTTTAAATTTATTTAATTTATTAGCAATAAATTTGCCAGGTAAGTTAACTAATAATATTAGCACTTATATTCAAAATAAAAAACATGGCATAGCCTTCTTTGAGGGAGCATTTGCAACATTATTAGCTACGCCATGTTCTGCACCTTTTTTAGGGTCAGCAGTAAGCTTTGCCTTATCTTCTAGTTTTTATATAACATTATCTATTTTTATAGTTTTAGGATTAGGTATGTCGTTTCCATATATACTTTTTATAATTTTTCCTTCTTTTACGAAGTTTCTTCCAAGGCCTGGTGTATGGATGGTTTATTTGAAATATGTGCTAGGAGTGGGTGTAATGTTAACGGCATTATGGTTATGCTATGTTTGCATAATGATTATAGGTTTTAGTATATTTGGTACGGTTATTTTATCACTTATATTGCTTATTTTATTGTTAAATAAGAAAGTTTATAAAAATAAGTATGGGATATTAATAATATTATTACTAATTATGGGATCCTATTATTTATATCATGACAAAGTACTAGATAAATATAGTTTATTTTCTAATAATAATTCTGAATGGGAAAGCTATAATAGTGAGTCATTATTAAATCATATTAGTAATGGTAAAACTGTATTTATAGATATCACGGCGGACTGGTGTGTTACATGTAAGGTAAACAAATTATTAGTATTAAATAGTAAAGAATTTCGAAATATAATTAATAATAATAATATTATTCTTATGAGAGGAGATTGGACAAAGCCTGATAATGAAATAACTAGTCTTTTGCAGGATTCTGATAGGTATGGCATACCATTTAATGCCTTATATAGCCTTAAATATCCAAAAGGTTATATATTTTCTGAACTGTTAACTTTAACAGAAGTTAAAGATGCCATTCTTATGCATAATAGCTATGCAAAGTAATTATAAATATAATTGGATAATTATTAAAATATTAAGTAAAATAGCTAAATATTAATTATTGGAGAAGGCTTAATGGCTATTAAAGTAGGCGATAAAATACCAGATGCAACATTAAAATGTATTGGACCCGATGGAATTATAAATATAGAAGTAGGAAAATATTTTGCTAATAAAAAAATTGTTTTATTTTCTGTGCCTGGAGCTTTTACTCCTACTTGCTCTGCTAAACATTTACCCGGTTTTGTGGAGTACTATTCTGATATATTGAGTAAAGGTGTCGACGAAATAATATGTATTTCTGTTAATGACCCTTTTGTAATGAATGCATGGGAAAAAGATCAAAACTCTAAAGGGAAAGTAACACTTTTAGCTGATGGAAATGGCGATTTTACAGAGGCTTTGGGTTTATCATTTGATGGTTCTGGTTTTGGCTTAGGAAAAAGAGGGCAAAGATTTGTAATTATAATTGATAATGGAACTATTGTGCACTTAGCAATAGAGAAAGCAGGGTCATTTGAAGTATCTAGTGCAGAGAGTGTCTTAAAGGCTTTAGATTAATCATTCTTTATAGCAGATGTTGCAAGTTCATCAGCTATATCATTCTCAATGTTGCCTGAATGACCTTTTACCCATTTCCAATCAACATCAAGGTTTTTAGTTAGAATATCTAATTCTTGCCATAAATCTTTATTTTTTACATCTTTCTTTTGGCTATTTTTCCAATTATTAATTTTCCAGTTGTGTATCCAAGAAGTGATGCCATTTTTTACATATTTACTATCAGTATAAATAATAATTTTAATTTTTAAATTAATACTTTTTAAAGCATTAATTACAGCTAGCATTTCCATTCTATTATTAGTTGTATTAGGCTCATAACCACTCAATTTTTGCGTTAGATCAGGATACTTGATTAATGCACCCCAACCACCTGGTCCCGGGTTACCAGAGCATGCTCCATCGGTCCAAATATTTATATATGTATTATTATTCATCTAAATTATCTGCTCAAAGTTAATAGTGTTCTTATCAAAATAAAGTAATTTATGTATATATTCATTAGGATCTTTTGTTAAAACTTTTTTTGAATCTTTTTGAGATTTTTTGTCTATTAGCCTTGTTAGAAAAAATCTAATGCAATACATTTTGCAAACAATATTAAGAGATATTAGCTCATTATATGATACATTCCTAATTTTATGATAGCTACTCAATAGCATTCTAACTTTTTTAATATCTAGTTCTACTGTCTTGTCATTTTTAGAAGTAAAACACCAGGATATTATTACTATTGCAATATCTGATATTAGATAGTCATTACTTGCGTAATAAAAATCAATAAAACCGCTTATTTTACCTTTATAGAATAATACGTTATCAGGAAATAAATCTCCATGTATAATTCCAGTAGGAAGGTTTGTTTTAATAAGTTTTGTATATTCAAAAAGCGTATTATTAAATATATTAATTAAATTAGAGTTATAATTAGATATAATATTTAAATGGTCATTAATTGTAGAGTTGTAAAATTTTTTATTAAACCGTTTTTCTATAGTATGAGGAAATATTAACGTAATAGTGTGTAATTGAGCTATACTTTGAGCTAAATAATTTAAGTGAGTTATCCTATGTCTAGATATAGATTTGCCTTTTATAAATGATACTAATGAAGAGGGTTTATTATTTAAGTAACTTACTAAGTTGTTATTTTTATTAGTAATTGGGCAGGGGCATTTCAAACCTGATCTATTTAAAAATAGCATTAAGTCTAAAAAAATTTGAAGATTCTTCGCAACGTATTTATCGTCAAAGATAGTAAATATATACTTATTACTTATAGTAGATATAATATAGTTACTATTCTGAATACCTTCGTATATTGGAGTAAAGCTAATATAATCTAAAAGTTCATAATTAAATGAAATATTCTTGATGTCATCTTCATTAAGTTCTGTTAAATATGCCATATAATATTATTACTATATAAATTTTGATTTAGGTATATTTAATATAAAATAAAGGTTCATAATGTTCTTATATAAATTTAAAATAAAAATTTCTTTTTTATCCGCTACTTTGATCATCTTATCTGGTTGTGGACTTTCAGGAAACAAAGTAGCAGAATTATATGACGATGCTCTAGCTGATGAATATGAATATGAAATAGCATGTCCAACTGTTAAGTATATTTCAAGTATGGATAAAATAAAACCTACAAAAGAAAATAATTATGAAGCTAGTTTTTACGAAGTTAAATGGAAATGTTATTCATATAGTAAAAATGAAAAAGTATTCCTAGAAAAGAACATTGATTTAGCTATAAAATATCAAATAGACTATAAAGATAGTAACGAAATATTTAAAGAAGAAAAGTTTAGCCTAATACTAGCCTTATTAAACGATAAAGATGAAATAATTGTTAAAAATAAGTTTAATAGATTCTTTTTAAATAATACTAATTCTCAAATAATTAATGATACAAATGGCATTATAAGTATAAAGTTCGAAGAGGAACATAAAGATATGTCTGAATATATATTGCTTCTAGGTATAATGCGATAATAGTATTTATTTTGTGGATGTCAGAGCAGAAGGTATATTTTTAACAAATTCATCAAATATATTGTTTGATTTATCATTATTAAATTCTGTAACAGCCACTTCCTCTACAGACCTTAATGTTATGTCTGTAATTTTATTTTTTATGTTATTTACTGCTTCAATATGCATATATTCTATTTCCTTATCTGCAGATATGTTTTTTCTATCTATTTCTTTTTTTATATTTTCTAAATATAATTTTGCATTATCAATCGCTTGCTGTTTTTGTTTTGCTACTTGCTCTAAAGCTTTAGATTTGTGATTCACAAGAGCTTCTTGGCTATCCTTAAGTAAATTTTGAGCTTCATTAAGAGTATTTTCTGAAATATTAATTTTATCTTTAATAACATTAGATCTTGCATCTAATGCTGCATTTGTTGCTTTTATAGCTTTTTTTCCAACCACAAGTACAAATATTATAAAGGCTATTAATACCCAAAACTTTTCATCTAATGTTATACCCATAAACTCAGTCATTTTTATAACTTTCAGAATGTTTACTAATTATATTTTTTAAAGTATTAGTATTTGGCTTTGTATAATATATTTTTTCTACAATATTATTTGCTGCGTCATTAGCTATTTTTTCAATATTTTTATTAAAACTTTTTATCTCTTCATTAAGCTTAACTTTTTCTTCTTTTATTGTTGTATTTATATTATTTTGGCACTCTATAAGCTTCTTTTCAGCTTCTGCAACACTTTTCTGAGAGATTTCACTTACAATTAATTTGATTTGTTCGTTAGTTTCTTTAATAGCTAGTTGATGTTCTTTGTTTAATTCATCAATTTTGTTTCTTATTTCTTCAGCTTTATTTAAGTTATTCATTATTTTCATATCTCTATTAGATATTATTTCTGAAATTCTAGGAAGAGCCATATATCTCATAGTTAAATAGAGTATCGGAAATATTATGAATAACCATACTAATTGAGGCATAAAATCTGGAATAACCATTTGAGGCATTCCTCCGCCTCCTTCAGCCATAGAAGGGTAAGTGTATAATAGTGCACAAAATATTATTAATATTTCTATACTTTTTCTACGTATCATTCTCTTAGCCTTCTATTAATTACAGATTTATTCGTTTAGCTGAACATTATTAGGAATGCCATAACCAAGGCATAAAGCGCTACAGCTTCTGTTAATGCAAATCCAAGCAATACATTACCAAATACTTGCTTAGAAGCACCAGGGTTTCTCATAGATCCAGCAATATATTGAGCAAATATATTACCAATTCCAATTCCTGCTCCTGCTAAACTTATTGTAGCTAATCCAGCTCCTATTAATTTTGCTGCTTCTACATCCATGTTAATTCTCCTTTTTTATTATTATTATTAATGTTCTGGGTGAAATGAATCACTTATATATAAGCAGGTTAATACTGCAAATACATAAGCCTGTAAAAAAGCTATTAATGTTTCTAAAACATATAAAACAACTATAAATAATAATGGGGCTATTCCCCATATACCTAAAACTACTACAAAACTAGCAAATACTTTTATTATTGTATGACCTGCCATCATATTAGCTGCTAATCTTACCGCTAAACTTATAGGTCTAGATATATATGAGACTATTTCTATAGGGACTAATATAGGAATTAAAAATATAGGAACCCCTTTTGGAAGAAAAAGCCTTAGATATTTATGACCATGCAATACAAAACCTAAAATTGTTGCTAATAAAAACACTCCAAATGCAAGTGCAAAAGTAATAATTATATGACTTGTAACCGTAAAACTATATGGAATTAATCCTAACATATTACATAATAAGATAAACATAAACAAAGTATATACTAAGGGAAATAATCTTTTTCCATCATTACCTAAGTTAGACTGTGTTGTATTATAAATCATTTCATAGCTCATTTCAGCTATTGATTGTAGGCGGCCTGGAACCACAGATTTTTTCTTAGTAGCATATATTAAGAACACATTTAAAATTAATAGAACCGCAATCATCATCAAGGAAGAATTTGTTAATGATATATCAATATTACCAATCTTCATTTCAAAAATTCTTTGTATTGTAAATTGGTCTAATGGAGAGTGTTTTTCTGTCAATTTTAATCCTTAACTAAACTTAGAAAGTTAATAATATGTTATTCAATATTTTGCAATTTTTTTGTTGATTTATATGAAGTGTAAATACCTGAAATAAACCCAATAATCAAAAAAATTATTAATAAAATCGGTTTTGTATTAAAATAATAGTCTAAAGTCCAGCCTATTGCTCCTCCTACTAATATATTAGCAAATAAGTCTGAAACAATTTTAAATGCATATGAAAAGCCACTAAATTGTTTATTTTGATATTTACTACTCTTATTTATATTCTCTTTCTTAACATTATCAATCTTCTTTGTTAGTTCTTTTAATGAATCATCAATATCGCCTACTTTTTTTTTAGACATATATTTAAACCTTCAAAATATCATGATTTTTGAAAAATAATATATAGATATACAGCTGTCAAGAAAGCTCAAAAATATATATAAAAATACTATGCAACTTTAATCTTTTCTGCATCTTTTAGAGAAACAGATACTAATTGGGATACTCCTGGTTCTTGCATTGTAATACCATACAAGCGGTCCATTCTTGCCATAGTTAATCGATGGTGACTTATCACCAAAAATCTAGTTTCAGATTTTTTTGAGATGGAATCTATCAAATCTAAGAATCTATCTACGTTTGATTCATCTAAAGGAGCATCAACTTCATCTAATACACAAATAGGTGAAGGTTTAGTAAGGAAAACTGAAAAAATTAATGCCATAGCCGTTAAAGCTTGCTCTCCTCCTGAAAGTAAGCTCATTTGCTGCAGTTTTTTTCCTGGTGGAGAGGCCATTAGTTCTAGGCCTGATTCTAAAGGGTCCTCTGAACCTTCAAGGTTTAGATAGGCTTCTCCACCTCCAAATAAATTCGTAAACAATTCTTTAAAATGTTTATTAACTTCGTCAAATGCCTCTAATAACCTTGCTCTTGCTTCTTTATTTATAGCTCTTATGCTTGACCTTAATTTATTAATAGCATTAATTAGATCTTCTTTTTCTTTCTCTATTTCCTCTAATTTTATTCTTAATTTTTCTGAATCTTCTTCTGCTACTAAATTTACGGGTCCTATTCTTTCTCTTTGTATTATTAATTTCTCTAAAGCTAAGTTAGATTCCTCTATACCTTGTATTTCTATAGATAAATCAATTATTTCATTAAATTTATCCGGAGTAATTTTAAGTTTTTCATAGATTCTTTCTCTATCTTCATTATTTCTTTCTATAGATTGTTGAAGAAGGCTTTCTTGTCTGGCTTTATCTTCCCTATAATTGATTAATTCTTCATTATATGTCTTAAGCTCATTAAGTATGCTTTTATTCTCATTTTCTTTATTTAATAATTTTTCAGATATATTATTTGATTTTTTCTTTAAATTATCAATTTCATTAAATATTTTTAATTTTAATTTTTCTATTTGTATAGGTTTAAGATCAAGGTTTTTGATATCTATCTCTAATTGATTTTTATTATACTTAAGGCTCTTAATTCTATTTTTTATATTATTTATTTGGGAATCTAACCTAGACTTTTCATTTACTAACTGGTTTAAATGATTTTCTCTATTATCAATAATACTTAATTCTTTTTGGTAGACAGAAAAATAATTATTTAATTCTATTTTTTTTTCATTATTTTTGGATGTTATTTGGTCTATATTTTTTTTTAAATCCTCTATCTGGGTTATAGACAGCTCTTTTTTTAAACATATAGCTAGTTCATTCGATAATTTTTGAAATAAATATTCATTTTTTGACTTGGATGATTCAAGAATTGCTAACTTAGTTTTATTTATATTATTGTTTTCTATATAAATAGACATAGCACTTTGCTCTTTTTCTATAATGCTTCTTATATCTTTTTTTCTATTATTTATCTTAAGCAATACAGCACTATTATCAATTTTATTATTTTCAGAAGAATTTATTTCAGAGTTTAAGTTTAAAATATCTGTCTCATGGTTACTTATTTCTGATTGAAGAGAATTAATTTTAGAAGTTAATTCTATAAGGTTTGTTTTATTCTGTAATATTTGATTTGCAGGTGTTTTAGCATTTTCTGTATGAGTATAGCCGTCCCATCTCCATAAGCCACCATTTTTAGTAACTAATTGTTGTCCTGGTATAAGTTTATGCTGCAGAAGGTCTCCTTGTTGAGAATTATCAACTAAACCTGTTAATTTTAAAATATTTAATACTGCAGGAACGCCTTTAGTATAATCAGACAAGCTTTTAATACCCTCAGGAAGGCTTTTTAAGGATTGCTGGTCTATGTTTCTCCATTCAATAGAAGATTTTTCAAGTGAAGCCTTAAGCCCATGACCTAAAGCAGCTTCTATTGCTTTTTCAAACCCATTAGGAAATTTAAGATAATTTATGACAATATTTTTTTCATCACTTTCAAATAGTTTAGTTAAAATATCTTTAGAAGCATTATATTGATCTATACTTCTTAATTTATTTTGTAAGACTATTTTTTTTTGATCAATTTTTTCATTTAAGTTTTTAATTTCTTCAACAATAATATCTAATTTTTTAAGTGTATATATTTCTTTACTATCTTCATCTTTTAATTTTTTTTTTAGAATATCTATCTTATTTAAGAAAAAATCTTTTTCATTATTTTCTTTACTTATAGTATTTAAATTTTTTATTTCTTCTTTATTTTTTTGTAAGTTATTTTTAGTTTCTTCCTTTTGTAGTTTTAGTTTTACGATTTCGTTTTGTAAATTTTCTATTTGAGATGTATTATATGCTAAAGCTCTTTCTGATTCTGTTAATTTTTCAGAGTTATATGCTTCTTCTTTTTTTAAATTTTCTAAATTTTCCTTGAGTTCATTAATATTTATATCAGTAGTATTTATCTTTATTGTATTTATATTAGATGTTAATTCTTTATATTGAATATCTAGTTCTTTAAATAATTTTTCTTCGTTAAATATTTCAGCTATTAAATTCTTAATAGTATCTTTTTGTTTAGCTTTCTCTAAAGAGATACTTTCTTCTTCTTTAATAAGAATGTCATATTCAACTTTAAGTTTATTTAATATATTTGAATATTTTTGATTTTCTTCTCTTAATGCAGGCAAATCATTTTCAATATTTTGCTGTTGAAGTGATACACTAGCTATTTTTCTAGTAATTTGATTAACGTTTTCAGCACAGGATCCTAATTGTTTTTTATTGATTTCTATTTTTTCTATATTGCTATTCCAACGTTGATAGAGAATAGTTGCTTCTAACTTTCTAATATTTTCAGAAATAGTTTTATAGCGTTTAGCTTGATTAGATTGTCTAGATAATTCTTTTAATCTACTTACGTCATTAGTAATAATCTCTTCTAATTTATCTAGATTTGTTTCTGTTGATTTTAACTTAAGTTCAGTCTCATGTTTTCTTGCGTGTATTCCTGATATTCCTGCAGCTTCTTCTAAGATTTGCCTTCTTTCTTGAGGTTTTGAATTAATTATTTTGCCAACTTGTCCCTGGTCAACGATTGCATTGGACCTAGACCCAATAGCTATATCTGCATATAAAATCTGAACATCTCTTTGTCTAACTTCTTTATTATTAATTTGATATGTCGAGCCATCATCTTTTTCTATTTTTCTAGAAACTTCTATTTCAGAACTATCTGTATATGCTTGAAGTAATTCTTCATTATTGTTTTCTATAGTTAATGTAACTTCTGCAGAATTTCTTGATGGACGTCCTTTAGTGCCTGCAAAAATAATATCATTCATTTCTCCGGCTCTCAGTCGTGAAGGACCTGCTTCACCCATATTCCATTTCATTGCTTCTACTATATTAGATTTACCGCATCCATTTGGGCCAACAAGTCCCGTAAGTCCAGGCTTAATATCAAGCACAGTTGTATCAACAAAAGATTTAAAACCAGTAATTTTTAATCGAGTAAATTTCATTAAGAAGCCATATAATATAATATATATACTACATATTGTAGGTTAAATTTATTATTTAACAAGATATTCTTTTTTCTAATATAATATTATTTTAATATTTTCTTTAAATTTTTAAGATTAAATTTACCTTCAAATTTTTTACCATTTACAAAAAATGTTGGAGTTGCTTCTACACCTTTTATATCAATGGCATACTTTCTACCTGCTAATAATGATTTCCATCTTTCTTGATTTTCTGTTGTTTCTTCAAGACAGGATAGAATAGTTGCTTTTTCCAAGCCTAATGGCTGTAATATTTCAGATATAGATTTCATAATATCATCAGCGCGTGTCCACTCAGCTTGCTTTTGAAATAGTCTGTCTAGTACAGGGTAAAATTGGTCATCATTCATACATTGAGTTATCATAGAGCCTATCATCGCTCCTCTATCAAGAGGAAAGTCATAAAAAATTAATTTTGCAGCACCTTTATCAATATATTCTTTTTTTATACTTTTTAAATCATTATTATGAAAACTAGCACAATGCCCACAAGACATAGAAGCGTATTCTTCTATAATAATTTTTGCATCTGCATTTCCTAAAACTCTTCCTGATAAAGGTTTAGAAGTTTCATCTGCAAATGATGCAAAAGGTAACGCCAAAAATATTATAAATATAATTTTAATTAGACTTTTCATTCTTTAGCTCCTCATAAGTTTCATTTATTTTGCTTCAGAAAAAAATGATTTAGCAAATCGGCTAAGATTTTCTTTAAGTTTTTCATCTTTAACTTTGTTTAGTATAGAATTCAATTCTTTATTTTCTTTAGTAGATAAAGTATTTTTTTTGATAGTTACAGCTTTATTTTCGTTTTCAACTCGCCCTTGTTTTATTTTGATACCTGTAACAGCTTTATAGCCCATCATTAATGTAATTCTATTGATAATTTTAGGAATAGTATATTGAAACTCTAGTGCATTAGAGCTGTTACATTTAACAATAAGTATTTTGTTTTGTGTTAGTGATTCAGGAATAGAGTATGAGCTTATCTCATCTCCAACTATATCTCTCCAATTAGTTAGAACTTTTTGTTCTTTAAACCCTCTTTTTTTAAAAATATCTTTAGTAATACTTCTGGATAAAATATTAATTCTTTGAGGTTTATATAATTTTTTTGAGCTCATGTTTCATAATCAACGTATTAAGTTATATTAAAATATTAATAAATAAATTATGGAAGATAAGAGCCTTGGATACAAATAAAATAATTTTAAAATGGTTTGATAAAGAAAAGAGGGATTTACCTTGGCGAAACTCAAATAAGTCATCCATTGATATATATAAAGTATGGATTAGTGAAATTATGCTTCAGCAAACAACTGTTAATGCTGTAATTCCATATTTTAAAAAATTTATAGAAAGATTTCCAAGTATTTACTCGTTAGCTGACGCTACATTAGATGAAGTATTATCTTATTGGGCAGGGCTAGGGTATTACTCACGAGCAAGAAATATTCATAAATGCGCTGTAATAATTGTAAACCAATATAACGGTTTATTTCCTAAAATTGAGACAGATTTAATTAAGTTGCCAGGTATTGGAGATTATACAGCTGCTGCAATATGTGCTATTGCTTATAATCAAGTAGCAATAGCAGTTGACGTTAATATAGAAAGAGTGATTTCAAGAATCTATAATAAACATAATATTAAAAAAGTAGAGATTAAATTATTAATAAGTAACTTTATATCTCTTGATAGACCGGGTGATTTTACAGAAGCATTAATGGATTTAGGAGCTAAAGTTTGTAAGGCAAGAGATCCTAATTGTAAAAATTGCCCATTAAATACCATATGTAAAACATATTTAAAAAACAAAAGTGCTTTATTAAAAAAAACTAAACTTATTACAAAGAAAAAAATTAGATATGGTAATTGCTATATAATTTCTAGAGATATAGACCAAAAATATTTTTTTATTAGGAGGCCTCTTAAAGGACTTTTAGGAGGCATGCTATCTTTTCCTTCTTCTGATTGGAGAGAGGATAAAAATAATTTAGAAAATGAAGAATTATTTGAAGGTTTAATAATTAGAAATCAGATAAATAAGCCTATAAATATGATAACACATACATTTAGTCATTTTAAATTAATTTTAGATATATATGTGTTAAAAATTATAGATTCTATAGATATAGAAGGCGAATGGATAGAATTGGATGAAGCCTTTACAGAATTACCCTCTTTAATGAAGAAAGTAGCCCATACTGTTTAATGTATTATATTTTTGTTATACCTAACCTTTTCTCTGAGCTTGTTAATTGATACCAGTTCGCCATTTTCCTCATAATGCCAATAATCCCAACCATTACAGGCTGTAAAACCCTGTAATTTAGCGCCAACTTTATGAATTGAACCTTCCACTTCTTTATCTGTAAGCAAACTTCCATCTGCTCTTATAGTAGCTTTATGCTTTTTATTTATATCATGAAGTTTGGTACCTATTTTAAGCATTCCATTATCAAGTAAACTCCCAAATGGAACTTTAGTTTCTGATTTTAAGTTTTTCGTAATATTAAGATCTTCATCTTTAAGTTGCTCTGTTGATTTAATTCTTTTCTTAGCAAATTTCATATATTCTTTATTTTGTTCAATGCCTATGAAATTTCTTCCAAGTTTCTTTGCCACAGCTCCAGTAGAACCTGTTCCAAAAAATGGGTCTAATATTAAATCTCCTTTATTTGTAGAAGAAAGAATAATTCTATGTAAAAGAGATTCCGGTTTTTGCGTTGGATGTAGAGTTTTTCCAATATTTTTTATTCTTTCTTTTCCTGAACAAATAGGAAGAGTCCAGTCGGACCTCATTTGCTTATCATCATTTAATACTTTCATAGCTTTATAGTTAAAAGTATATTTTGATTTTTGACTATGACTTGCCCAAATAATTGTTTCATGTGCATTTGTGAATCTATTACCCTTGAAATTAGGCATTGGATTTGATTTATTCCATATTATGTCGTTCAGAATCCAAAAGTTTAGATTTTGAATCACCGATCCAACTCTAAATATATTATGATATGATCCAATAACCCATATCGTTCCATCTTTTTTTAAAACTCTTCGTGCTTCTTTAAGCCAATTTAGAGTAAACGTATCGTATGCTTTAAAGCTATTAAACTTATCCCAATCGTGACGGACTCCTTTAACATCAGTTTGGTCTGGACGTAATAGAGGCTTCGATAATTGAAGGTTGTATGGAGGGTCAGCAAAAATCATATCTACCGATTGATCTTTTAGTTTTGCCATTTCTTTAGTGCATTCACCTAATATATATTCTTGACTCATGAGGCTCTCTTTTTATATTAAAATTTAAAATAATATATTATTTATTTAAATAACTTAAAACTTTTTCTATGATAAGAAGTTATTCCATAAGAATTTATTATTTTATAGTGTTCTTTAGTACCATAACCAGAATTTTTTTTAAAATTATATTTAGGATAAATTAATCCTATTTGATGCATTAAGTGATCTCTATGTACTTTTGCAACTATAGATGCAGCAGCAATAGAAAGACTTTTAGTATCACCTTTAATAATACTCTCTGTTTTACAGTCAATATTTGGGCAGTATATCCCATCTATTAATGCCATTTTAGTATTTATTTTCAGGCCTTCAAATGCTCTTTTCATTGCTAACAAACTTGCATTAAGAATATTAATCTCATCTATTTCTAGATTTGTAGCTTCCCCAATACTAATATCTAATGCATATTTTTTTATATTTTTTGCTATTTTTTCTCTTTTAATTTTTGAGATTTTTTTTGAATCATTAATTTCTTTAGGTATTTGATCATGATTTAAAATAATTGCAGCAGCAACAACTGGTCCAGCTAAACAACCTCTTCCTACTTCATCTATACCGCATATTAAACCATTAAATTTTTTTTCATAATATTTTTCAATTTCAAGATTAGGAGAGATATTAGTCATTATTAGACTATTTAGACTCCCTATACCAAGCAGAAAAAATCAGAATAATACTTAGGAAAAGTATCAAATACCAAGGAGTTATAGAAGTTTGTCGTAAATTTTTGATAAAGTATTGCTCATTTTTAACAAGCTGAATATTTTTACTTTCTTTTTTTAATTTAGATGAATCAATATGCTTAATAGATGGTGTATTATTTTGATTATTTATCCAGTTAATAGAACCCATATTATTGTATACAATAGGTTTTATAATTTGGTCTGTAGCTCTAACATCCAAATATTCAGAAGAATTATAATTGCCTACTATTATTGAAGCGGAGGAGCCTCCAGAAGATAGTTTCCATATTCCTTGTTCCGGCGATAGTATTTTTCCAATTTGTTTACCGTTTCCTATTTCATCTAGTAATATTTCAATCTTTTTCTTACTTGGAGATATAAGAGAAACAGGTTTATTATTCACTACCAAAGAGTTTCTCGTTATTAAAATTGTGTCATTTTCTACTTTTGCTGATAATTCATTTTCTTCTAGTTCCGGTTCTTTCATTAACCAGTGCACTAGTCTTCTTAAAAGGTCTGCTTGTGGACCTTTATTATTTTCAGAGCGCGACCATACCCAAGATTGATCAGATAAAATTTGGGCTACTCTACCTTGTCCTATGCGGTTTAAAACTAATAAAGGTCTATTTTCAGGACCTTCTAATAAAACATTACCAGCTACTGTTAATCCTTCAACCATTCTATACCAAGGTCCCCAATCAGCTTGATTAGAATCATCTTTTAAATTTGCAGTTACAGGATGCCTTAAACCTTCATTAGTAATACTGGGAATAAATTCTTTAGATATTACTTCACCAGTAGGCTCAGTCGGTAATATATTTTGCAATGGGGATTGTGACAAGCTGTATGGTCCAGCATAGTCTGGTCCGGCAGTATCTAATAAAGCTCCTCCATTAACAACATATTGAACAACATTTTTTAAATAATATTGAGGAAGTATTCCTCTTAAGTGGTATTGATCAAATATAATTAGATCAAAATCATTTAAATTTAGTTGAAATAGCTCTCTACTTGGAAAAGGAATTAAAGATAATTCACCAATAGGTGTTAAATCTTGTTTATCAGGTGGTCTCAATATTGTAAAATGTACTAAGTCAACTGAAGGGTCAGAGCTTAAGAGGTTTCTCCAACTTCTTAGTCCCATATTTGGCTCTCCAGAAACGAGCATAACCTTTAATCTTTCCCTAATAGCATTTATTTCTATTACAGATTTATTATTTTGTAGTGTTAATTCTTCTGACCCTGGTTCAACTTCTATATTTAAAGAAGTAATTCCTGCTCTATCTAGAGGTAAAGTAAGTACAACAGTCTCTCCAATTACAATAGATCGGGATTGTTTGATATCATCATTCATATTTATTGAAACTAAAGCATTTGGAACATTGCTTGAAATGTCTTCAACTTTAATTTCAATTTCAATTTCTTCACCTACTATTCCAAACCTAGGAGCAGACTCAATGATTAATCTTCTATCTTTTTCTTCTTTCTTTCCAGACAGTAAAAAGTTCACAGGCGCCTTAAAATTATATTTGTCAAGGTTCTTTGGGGCATCTTGAATTTGACCATCTGTTATAACTATTGCTCCAGCTACTCTATCCGGCGGAATATCTGCAACCATAGTACTTAATGGTTCAAAAACATTAGTACCATTCTTTCCTTGAATTATTTTGAAACGTAAATCTAAATTTTCAATTTTTTGCAATTTAGTTTTTAGATTATCATAAGCTTCTTGTGCTATTTTATTTCTATTGTTTATATTTTGACTAGGACTTAGGTCTAAAATTAAAGCAACTGTATCTGGAATATTTTCTCTGTTTTCTGATACTATTGAAGGATTGGCTATACATATTAATATTAAAAAAATTAAAATAGTGCGTAATATATTACCCGAAGCTTTATATTTAAAACCTATTAAAATCATTATTAAGCTTAAAAAAGATAAAAAATAAAGTAAGGTATATGAAATATAGGGATAAAAAGATATATTACTTACCATGCTTTACTCAATCTCTTTTTTTTTATTAGGTTTGTTATTTAATCTTTTTAAAATAGACTTAATATGTACTTGATCTGCTTTATAATTTCCTGTCATTGCATACATAACTAAATTTACTCCAAAGCGATATGAAAACTCTCTTTGCTTTTCACCACCTGGAATTACTGAGTATAATGGTTTATAATTAGAGTCTTTGGCCCAAGCGGATGCCCAGTCATTTCCTCCAATAATAACGGATGATACGCCATCTTTAGAATTCATTGCTGTTGCTTCTACCCATACGTCTCCTCCAGTATATCTACCTGGGAGCTTATCCAAAAGATAAAAAGATCTTCTTATTACGTGACTTTCTGGAATTTTAATAAGTATAGGTAAGTCAAGAGATTTTAAAATTACTTTTAAAGCTTTTTGTTCTTTGCTTTTATTTTTAGTAATAATATTAGTAGGACTGAGATCTCTAGTATCAAAAACTATTAATCCTCCATTCTTCATATATACCTGAACTTTATTAATCATATCATCAGATAGGCCATTTTCATTATCAGTAATTGGCCAATAAATTATAGGATAAAAAGAGATATCATCTTTACTTAAATTGATTGCTACCGGAATACCAGCTTCTATTGAAGTGCGTTCCCTTAAAACTTTAGTTAATTCTAGAAGTCCTAAATGAGAAGTCTCATCAATTTTATCATTGCCTGTAGCTACATAAGCTAAGTGTGTTTGCAAAGCCGATGCTTTTTCTGCCGCATATAAATTAGATATATTTAAAGTAAAATAAAAACCTATTAATATAAAGCAAAACTTGTATATATTTGCTAGTTTATTTAGCTTTATTTTTCCTCTTATATTTAAACTAATAAAGTAATCTATAAATACTAAGAACAATAATATAATTAATAAAAATGTTTTTAAATTTATAGTATTTTTTGATTCGAATTTTTCAAAAATTGTATTTTTTTGAAAAGTTATAGTTTGAGGAGATAGAGTTTTAATATTTTCTCCAAGGTTAAGAGCACGCATATAGAGTTTATTACCATAAAAACCTGGAGCATGGCCTGAAGTTGGAGATAAATTTTCAGAATTAAAATTAGTCGGTAATGCATCATTTGAAGCATCAACTAAGCGGCCAAATCCATCAAGTAATTTATAAGGTGCTAAAGGCAAGTCATTAGAGTTGTCTGTGTCTCCAGATGATAAGTTAATTATTCTATCTAGTATTTCCACAAAAGTTCCTGTTAATGGTAAATTAGACCAATCTGCATTAGCAGTGATATGAAAAAATACATTCCATCCTTTTTCATCACTATGCCCTGTAATTAAAGGAGTGCCATCTTTTAAAGAAGCCCATGTTTTTTTTATTAATTCTGAGGAAGGTTCAGCTATAACTTGTTTATTAATAAGTATATCATTATTGATTTTTATACCACTTAAAGGGGAGTTTATAGAAAATTCTTTAATTGTTACTGGTGTTGACCAACTAAGGGCTCCTCCAAATGCTCTTGAGTCCATAGACCTTAGTGTAACTGGAAGTAAGTCAGTGTCTGCTGCTTCAAGGTTTGGGCCAGCGAACCTAATTAATATTCCTCCTTTTTTAATCCAATCCTTTAGTTTTACTTTTAATTCATCTCTAATAGTTCCAACTCCAGGAAGCATAATAACAGAAGTTTTTTTATCTATTAGTTCCTCAAGACTGCCTATTTTAACTATACTGAAAGATTTAATTGCTCTATCTAAATAATAAGCGGGTGATAGCAAGGGTTGAGTTCTAAAAGATTCTTTATCGCCATATATTCCTACTGTTCGCCTCCTCCATCTCTCATCAAAAAGATGAACAGCACCTGCATTATTTACATTTTCTATTGATATAGAAGTTAATTCTTTTCTTAATTCATTAGGTATTAATAATTCAGTCTCAGCAGTTCTTTCATTTTCTTTAATTGTAATTTCTTTTCTATTTAGTAATTTTCCTTTATTTCCATTTGCTCTAATGGCCACTGTTTCTTCTAATGAACCAATATTCCTAGATATTTTTATGCTTAATTTATTATTTGTCTTTATTTTAATATCGTTGATTATCTTTATTGGTGTATCATTAAAGTAATTAATTATTTTAAGATTGCCTATACTTTCTAATTTATTTACTAAAATTTGAGAACTGTCAGTATCTTCATGATCAATTCCATCCCAGATCCATATGATATTATAATTTTTATCTTTGGGTAAGGTGTCTAATTGTTTTAATAATAAAGAATAATTCGATGGCCAAGGGTTGGGAGTTAAATTGTCTATTACAGATTTTGCATCTTTAGATGTTAACATCATTAACTGATCATTTACTATATCATTTTTGTTTGCTGATTGAGATATAATTATTGGTAATTTCTCTTGTTCTGCTTTTTCAATGATTTGTATTAATTTATCTTTTCTTTTTTCCCAATTTAATGAAGAAGACCAACCATTATCAATAATTAATAAAAGTGGATCTTCATTTAAAAAAGTAGATTTCGAATTATAAATAGGGTTAGAAAATGCAAGTACTAGTATAGCTACTAATAATAGCCTAAAAATTAAAAGCCATAAAGGCGACTTGCTAGAGGTTTCTTGTTTATTTTCTAAATTTTTAAGAAAATTCATCGCAGGAAAAAAAATATTTTTTGGAACAGGAGGATATATCTTTAGTAAAAGCCATATACCTGGTAAAGATAATAACCCCAGTAACGCTAATGGGTTTCCAAAAGTTAGTGAGGATAATAAAAACATATTTATGAGTCTAACTTTTGGTTATCGTGATTAGATAATATATTACAAATTTTTAATAGTGATGTTTCTGCAGCCACATCTGTAGTATCTAAATAATATTTCCATGAATAAGCTAAAGCTATTTTTTTTATTTTGTTGCAATGAGCAGTTATTAATTTTTTATAACTAGTTCTTAAAGATTCTGCTTTTCCTATTAGGATACTTTCTTCTTTTTCTAAGTCACTAAAATTTATACGTCCTTTGTAAGGAAATGTTATTTCAGCAGGATCTAAAATTTGAATTATGTTTCCATTAATTCCTCTACTTGATAGGTTTTGTATGATTTCTTTCGTTTGCTCAATATCATTAAGAAAGTCACTAATTAATATTACTTCTGAATTATTTTTTATTTCATTTACATTAGGCTTAGATATGAAAATATCTTTTATTTTTTCTGACATTTGACTAGAAATAAAATTTATTGCCTCTTTACCATGCATGAGCTTTGAGTTAAGTCCATTAAGTACTATATTCTCTCCAGATTTTGAAAATATTATAGTCAGCGCTAATGTTAGTAAGTCTGATCTATATGCTTTTGTATCAATATTTTTATTAGAACTAAAGCTCATTGATTTAGATGTATCTCTCCAAATTACGATATTTTGTAATGTAGACAGTTCTTTTTCTTGAACAAATGTATTATTAGATTTGGCGGATTTTTTCCAATCTATCAAATGTGCAGGATCTCCATAACTATATTTCCGGAATTGCCAAAAATTATCTCCAATACCTGATCTGTTTCTATTATGAGCGCCTTCCCAGACAGTATTAGCTATATTGTTTGCCTTAACTAATAAACTTGGTATTTGAAGTGTTAACTTTTCAGCTTTTATTCTCATTACTATGTACTTTGTTATTTTAAGTTTCTAACTAGTTCAGATAAAACTTTACTTAAAGAGTTTCCATCAGCTCTAGCAGAATAATTTAGATTCATTCTATGTTTCAAAATAGGTTCCGCTAAAGCTATAACATCATCTATAGATGGAGTAAGCCTTCCTTGCATAACAGCTCTCGCTCTGCAAGCTAACATCATTGATTGACTAGCTCTTGGGCCAGGCCCCCAAGCTAAGTTATTTTTTACTATTTTTAGTTTGGATGTTTCGGGTCTTGCATTTGTAACTAAATCTAAAATTGATTCAACAACTTGGTCTCCAACTGGAATAGATTTTATTAAATTTTGCGCCGCAATTAATTGTTTAGAAGAAATAATTTTTTTAGGAGCTAGTTCTTCCTTACCTGTAGTTGCTATTAGCATTTGTTTCTCTGATTCTTTATCTGCATAAGTAATATTTATTTGCATTAAAAATCTATCCAACTGAGCTTCCGGAAGAGGATAGGTCCCTTCTTGTTCTATAGGATTTTGTGTTGCTAATACATGAAATGGTTTTGGTAGATCATAATTGTTACCTGCGACAGTTACTATTCTCTCCTGCATTGCCTGAAGTAAAGCAGATTGGGTTCTTGGGCTAGCCCGATTTATTTCATCAGCTAATAAAAATTGAGAGAAAACTGGCCCTTCTATGAATTTAAAACTTCTTTTTCCTTTTAACGATTCTTCTAGTATTTCTGACCCTATTATATCAGTAGGCATTAAATCAGGTGTGAACTGAATTCTTTTTCTGCTTAATCCCATTATTGTACCTAGGCTTCTTACCAATCTAGTTTTAGCTAAACCCGGTAAACCTACTAAAAGAGTATGTCCTCCAGATAATAAGGTGATAATTATTTTATCAATTACTTCTTCTTGTCCAAATACAATTTCGTTTGCATGGTTTTTTATCGCAACAATATTATTGTGAAGGTTTTTGATATCTTTTAATTCTTTTGGAGTATTTTTTTGCATTTTTACAGACCCTATTAACATTTTTGTAACAAACTATACGATTATTATCATTAAATTAGATTAAATATTGTTAACATAAAATTAAATATTGTTAACATAAAAAATAGATTAAATAATATAATATGTAGATTTAAATTAATCTATTATATAAACATAATTATGAATAAAGCACCTTTTTTAATAGATGCATATGGTGACTGGTACTATATGGGATCAAAAATTACTCGTATGCCAATGATAAAGCTATTTTCTTCTATCCTTGTTAAGGATAAAGATAATACATTTCATCTTAGGACACCCTTAGAGGATGTATTAGTTGAAGTAAAAGATGTTCCTTATTTAATAACGAGCATGGATAGAATAAATAATAATAATTTAACATATTTTACTTTTACTACTAATGCAGGTGTTAAGTTTACATTAGGAAAAAAAAATCCTATATGGGTAGAAGCTAAAGAAAATTCTGATGAATTTGTACCATACAGTCTAGTTAACAAAGGTTTAATAGCTAGAGTTTCTAGAGCAGTATATTATGAATTAGTAGGTTTTTTAGACACTAAAAATATTAAAAATTTAGAGCATACTGGAATATATAGCGGTAAAGAGTTTTTCATTTTAGATAAGCCAGCTTTAAGAAATGTTTTTATATAAGTTAGGTGTAAAATGAATAAATTTTGTTTAAATATTAAGAAAGAACTAGCTAACCGACATAACAATATTATTGCAGATATGAACTTAAACAATAATAAAAAAAACATAAATTTAGATAGCAATAGTTATAAAATAGCTGCTGTTTTATTCCCTTTAATAGAAAAAAATAATGAATTAAAGGTCATTTTAACTACTAGATCTAAAGATTTACCTTCTCATCCAGGACAGGTTTGTTTTCCCGGTGGAAAATTAGAAAAAACTGATAAGAATATTATAGAATGTGCTAAAAGAGAATCATTTGAGGAAGTAGGCATAAAAAGTGATCAAATTAACCTATTAGGACAGCTGGATGATTGTATAACAGGTACAAACTTTAAAGTTACCCCAGTTATAGGCTTGATAGATAGTAATTATATTCCTGTTCTTCAAGAAAAAGAAGTGGCTGATATTTTTGAAGTGCCATTAGACTATTTTATAGAAAAAAATAACCAAAAAATAGAATATGCAAATTATAAAAATAAGTCTTACTCCTATTATCAATATAATTGGAATAATAAAAAGATATGGGGTTCTACAGCAAGAATAATTGTAAATTTTTGCGAAATTATGAATTTGTATTAGTATATAATTTATAAAGGATAATTAAATGAGTGCATTTATAATTAGGTTTTTGCCAATTATTATTTTTCTAATAATACTTTTGGTTTGGTATATTCTATCTAGAAAAAATAAGGACGACGATAATTCTTTAAGGCCACCTTGGTTTTTTTTTATAGTTATAACCATAATTTTATTTGGAGTAACTTTAGTATTTTTTAGGTTTATACAATTTGAAGAAAAGCCTGGAGGCACTTATATTCCACCTAAAATGACTGAAGAAGGTATAGAGCCAGGACATGTTAAACGTTAATTTAAATATATCTCCTCCTTGGTCATCTGGGATAGCATATGAAATTATGATGATCTTAGGCGGCTCTGATAAAACAATGATAGTAGGAGGAGCTGTAAGAGATTGGTTATCTGGTATTCCTGTAAAGGATATTGATTTTGCATCTAAGTTACTACCAGATGAATCTATGAAAATTTTATTAAAAGCGGGCTATAATGTTAAGCCTATAGGAATAGACCATGGAACAATAACAGTTTTTAATAAAAATAAGTCTTATGAAATAACGTCTCTTAGAAAAGATATTATTACTGATGGAAGGCATGCCAGAGTGATTTTTGAAGGCTCTTGGGAAGATGATGCATATAGAAGAGATTTTACTATTAATGCTCTTTATTCTGATGAATATGGATCAATAATAGATCCAACTGGTTTAGGTTTTAAAGATTTAGAAAGTAAAACCTTACGTTTTATAGGTAAGCCGCAAACAAGAATAAAAGAAGATTATATTAGGATAATTCGTTATTTTAGGTTTTTTTCAAAATACTCTAAAAATATAGATAAAGATTCTATGGAATCTTGTATAAAGTATGCAAAATACTTAAGTATAATTTCAGGCAGAAGAATTTTAGCTGAATTAGAAAAAATATTTTTAGAAAAAGATTCTAAAAATATAATTAATATTTTAGTTGAGAAGAATATAATGAATGCTCTTTATAGCCCTTCATTAGTAGAAAATTTTAATTTAGAAAAAAATCTTTTAAAAAAAATAATTTCTGTTTTGAACACAAATAAAAATAGAAATAATTATGCATTTATACTTTATACTTCATTTATTATTACATTACAGAATAATAAAAAATACAATTCAAGTAAGATTGTTTTATCTATTGTAGATAGGTTTAGTTTATCTAATAATGATAAAAACTTACTTAATAGAAACATTGCTTGGATATCTAAAAATGAAATTATTACTAAAAACTTTATTACAAAGCTATGGTTAGATGATGGTGAATTATTTGTATTAGAATTAAAAGAGATTTTATCAATTATTGACAATAAGAAAGTTAAAATGTTTTTAAATATTTTTAATAATGCTCCACCGATATTTCCTATATCAGGAAAAGATTTAAAAAAAATAGGAATGAGTGAAGGTAAAAAAATAGGACAAATAATTAAGACAACCAGAGATTGGTGGATAAACAATGATTGTATGCCTGATAAGAATAAATGTATAAGTTTTATTAAAAAACTATGACCATGATGCCATAGGAGGAAGAGACATAAATATTGCATCTATATTGCCTTCAGTTTTTAATCCAAAAGCTGTGCCTCTATCATAAAGTAAATTAAATTCTACATACCTTCCTCTTCTAATAAGCTGATCGTTTTTTTGTTTAGCATTCCATTTTTTATTTATTTTAGATTTAATAATTTGAGAATATGTTTCTAAAAAAGTCTGTCCTATATCTTTAACAAAATTGAAATCATTTTCAAAATCACTATCTAAATAATCAAAAAATATGCCACCTAAGCCTCTTGCTTCTTTTCTATGTGGTAAATAGAAATACTCATCACACCATTTTTTATATTTTGGATAATATAAAGGATCGTATTTATCGCATGATTTTTTTAATTGTGAATGAAATATATTACTAATTGATTTAGATTTATTCATATATGTCGGTGTTAAATCAGAACCTCCTCCAAACCAATTTTTTGTAGTGCTTATAAACCTAGTATTAAAGTGTGCTGCTGGAATAAGAGGAGATTGCATATGAGCAACAAGAGATATGCCTGTTGCATAAAAATTTGGATTTTCCTTTGCACCAGGTATTTTATTTCTCATTTCATCAGTAAATTTTCCTTTTACTGTGGATATATTTACTCCAACTTTCTCAAAAACCCGTCCATGCATAATTGACATAACTCCACCGCCACCTGATGAAAAACCTTTATCTGGTTTTCTTTTCCATGATTTTTTATTAAATTTTCCAGGCAGTAAATCTAAATTTTGTCCCAAAGTAAGAGATTTTTCTATAGATTCAAAAGATGAACATATTTGATTTCTTAGATTATAGAAATTTTTTTCGATAAATCTATAATCATTATAGTTGTTTATATTTTTATCCATAATTTAATTTAATATAAAGATTGCTTTATATCCTTTAACCTATATCTAAATAAATATATATTTATAGCTTGAAAAAAACTTGTCTATTAATATTTTAATATGTAGTAAGTATATAATTTAAATTAATTTATTAAAATGTCAAAAACATAAGAATGAGATCTTTATAATCTATTAAGTAAATATCATTTTTTTTTATTAAAGAGGTAATTAAATTGGAAAAAAATAAAGATAAAGATAGTAAATCGAGAAGAGATTTTATTCATATAACCTCAGGTTTAACAGTTGCTACAGCTGCAGGTGCGGCAGCATGGCCTTTAATAGATCAAATGAACCCTTCAGCAGATGTTCTGGCCTTAGCTACTATAGAAGTGGATTTAGAGCCATTACAACCAGGACAATCTATAAGTGTGTTATGGCGAGGAAAGCCTTTATTTATAAGGTGTAGAACAGAAGATGAAATTGCTAAAGCTAGAGATGTGGATATTAATTCTTTAAAAGACCCACAAATAGATGCAGATAGAGTTAAAAATGCTAAATATTTAGTTATGGTGGGGGTCTGTACTCATTTAGGTTGTGTTCCATTAGGTCAACAAGGTGAATATGGAGGATGGTTTTGTCCTTGTCATGGTTCACATTATGATACTTCAGGCAGAATAAGAAAAGGGCCAGCGCCAACTAATTTAGAAGTTCCGCCTTACGTATATTTAGATGATACAACTATAAAGATTGGATAATTATTTGAAAGGTATTTTTCATGAGTAATAAAAATATTAGTGGAGGAATTATTAATTGGATAGATTATAGGCTACCAATTTTTAGCACTCTTAAACATACACTGGTTGATTATCCTACTCCAAGAAATTTAAATTATTGGTGGAACTTTGGCTCTTTAGCAGGAATATTTTTATTAATTCAAATTATTACAGGTATAGTTCTTGCCATGCATTATACTCCAAGCGTAGAAGGAGCTTTTGCTAGTATAGAACACATTATGAGAGATGTTAATTATGGATGGTTAATAAGATACATTCATATGAACGGAGCATCTTTTTTCTTTATAGTGGTGTATATTCACATCTTCAGAGGCCTATATTATGGCTCATACAAATCACCAAGGGAAGTATTATGGTGGCTAGGATTAATAATATTATTGCTAATGATGGCTACAGCATTTATGGGATATGTTTTGCCATGGGGGCAAATGAGCTTTTGGGGAGCTACTGTAATTACAAATCTTTTCTCAGCGGTACCTATTGTTGGAACTGCCGTAGTAGAATGGTTATGGGGTGGGTTTGCAGTAGATAATGCTCTTTTAAATAGGTTTTTTGCTCTTCATTATCTTTTTCCTTTTTTAATAGTAGGAGTTGTAATACTACATATTGTCGCACTACATACACATGGTTCTAATAATCCTTTAGGTATAGATAAAAAAGGACCTCAAGATTCTATTCCATTTCACCCATATTATACTATTAAAGATTTATTTGGATTAAGTTTTGTTCTAACTATTTTTGCATTTGTAGTATTTTTTGCTCCTGATTATCTAGGACATCCAGACAATTATATTCCTGCAGATCCACTAAAGACGCCTGCTCATATTGTTCCAGAATGGTATTTCCTTCCTTTTTATGCAATATTAAGAGCTGTTCCCGATAAGTTAGGTGGGGTGATAGCAATGATAAGCGCAATTCTTATTTTATTTGTGTTACCTTGGTTAGATACTTCAAAAGTTCGTTCTGCTACTTTTAGGCCTATTTATAAAAAGTTATACTGGTTTTTAGTAGTCGATATTATAGTATTAACTTGGATAGGTGGAAGTCCTGCTGAAGGTAACTTTATTCTTATAGGACAAATAGCTACAATATATTATTTTGCACACTTTTTAGTATTAATGCCAATTGTAGGAGTTATTGAAACTCCAAAACCTTTACCAAATAGTATTTCGCAATCCGTCTTAAAAAAACCTATAAAAGGTAATAGTTAATTATGTTTATTATTAATAAAATTGTACAAATATTTCTTATAATAACTTCTATAGTTACTTTTAACTTAACTAATGTTAATGCAAAAAGTCCTGATAGCAATATTGCTAAAATGCATTTCTCTTTTGATGGTATTTTTGGTGTGATAGATAAAGCTTCAGCAAGAAGAGGGTTACAAGTTTATTCAGAGGTATGTTCTGGTTGCCATGGATTAGAGCATGTTTCATATAGAAACCTTTCAGGCATAGGTTTCTCAAATGATCAAATAAAAGAGTTTGCTTCACAATTTGAAGTTTTAGGAGAACCTGATGCAGAAGGTGAGGTAAATATGAGACAAGCATTACCTTCGGACAGGTTTGTTAGTCCTTATAAAAATGATAATCAAGCTAAAGCATATAATAATGGAGCTTTACCTCCAGATTTATCATTGATAATTAAAGCGAGAGCAGGGGGGGCTAGTTACTTTTATAGCCTACTAAATGGTTATAAAGAGGCTCCTGATAGCATTGATACTTCTAATGGTTATTATAATGAAGCTTACCCTGGTCATATTATAGCTATGCCTCAGCCATTATATGGTGAAGATGTTGAGTATTTAGATGGAACTGAAGCGACTGTAGAACAAGAAACTATTGACTTAGTTTCCTTTTTAACTTGGACTGGCCAACCTGAATTAGATCAAAGAAAATCTATGGGGTTTAGAGTTTTTTTGTACCTTATTTTCATGACAGGTATTTTATTTATTTCATATAAGAAAATATGGAAAAGAGTTAAAGCAGGATTAATTTAATAACTATAAATAATTTTTTGCAATATTCTTTAATTTTTTTGTAGCTTTTTCTGCTCTTGCTTCTTTAGGAGTTATAATTGCGTTTTCTAGTGCTTTATAGGCTGGGTCGTTCCAATCCCATGTTTTATTAGAGATATTCTTAATAATATTTAAAACTAATTTTTTTGCATTTTCTGAATTTTTATTTAAAACTTTAATTATACTGTCTACAGTTACAGCATCGTGTTCAGGGTGCCAACAGTCATAGTCTGTAACCATTGCTATCGTAGCGTAGGCTATTTCAGCTTCTCTCGCTAGCTTTGCCTCTGGCATGTTAGTCATGCCAATCACAGCACAGTTCCATGATCTATATAGTTCTGATTCAGCTAGTGTTGAAAATTGTGGACCTTCCATGGCTAAATATGTGCCTCCTAATAATATATTTATATTACTCGGAGCAGATTTTAATATTAATTCACCTAGTTGTTTTGAAACTGGCTTGGCCATAGATACGTGTGCAACAATTCCTTCATCAAAAAATGTTTTTTTTCTAGCAAATGTTCTATCTATAAATTGATCAACAATAACAAAATTTCCTGGCTTTATATCATCTTTTAGGCTTCCTACAGCAGATAATGATATTATATCTGTAACTCCAATTGACTTTAAGCAGTCTATATTTGCTCTATAATTTATATCAGATGGTAATAAGTTATGACTTCTTCCATGCCTAGGTAAAAAAGCTATACTTACATCATTAATTTTGCCAATTAATATATTGTCTGAGGGAATGCCATAAAGCGATTTAACTGATACCCATTCTGGGTCTACAATATCATTTAATTCATATATTCCACTTCCTCCTATTATTCCGAGAAAAGGTTTATTATTGATCATAGCTAGCGAACACCTAATAAAATAATTTCAAAAATAAGGGTTGAGTTTGCAGGTATTATTCCATTTCCAACAGCGCGATTTCCGTAAGCCATAGAAGGAGGAATTACTAGACATCTTTTTCCATCTTCTTTCATTCCTATAAGGCCTTCCTCCCAGCCTGGGATAACCATGCCTTGACCTAAAGCTAATTCAAAAGGCATTCCTCTTTCGAGAGATGAATCAAACTGACTCCCCTTACTTTCGCATAAATTCTTTGTTTCTAATTTTGGATCAAACAGCCACCCTGTATAATGAACAGCTAATTCTTTCCCTTTCACAGCAATTCTTCCGTCTCCGACTTCAATATCAGTTATAATAAGATCTTTAGGTGCATCCATAGCATAAGTTTTACTAAATATAATTATAAAAGTAAAAGAAATAAAAGCTATGATTTTTACAATACTATTAATTTTTTTATGGTTCATTTTTAATCTCCTGATAAATAAATTATAATGATTTTTTTAAAAATTCTAATGTTCTAATATATGACAAATCTGCAGATTCCTTATGATAACTATCTCTTTGGTCACAGAAGAAACCATGGTTTGCATTCTCATACTTAAATACCTCAACATCGATATGGGGTTGCTTAGAAAAATTAATAATTTTATTTTGATCTTCTAAATCAATTGAGGCATCTTTTTGTCCTAGATGTATTTGAGTAGGACACCTAGGTTCTTTTGTTAAGAAGTTGGTTATTTGTGACCCATAAAAGCATACGGAAGCATCCAGTCCATAAGCTTTACTAGCAACATTCCATGATAATGTTCCTCCATAACAAAAACCTACAGTAGCTACATTATAGTTAACTTTTAGATTTGCTATACAACTTATAATATCCATTGTAGGTAGTTCCCAACCTAATTCTTTTTTTAAACTTTTACCTTTTTTAATACCTTCAGAATCATAACTAAGGTTAACATCATGTTCTATTCTATGAAATAAATCTGGTACCCATGTTATAAAACCTTCTTTGGCAAAGTTTTCAGCAACATTATTAATATGATCATTTACTCCAAAAATTTCTTGTATTAGTACTATAGCACCAATTCTTGAAACAGAAGGTTCATATATATAAACCGGTAAATCTTTATCATCAGCAGATTTAATAAATATTTTATTACTCATAATACCTTCTCCTAATTATTTATACATTAAACCTAAATACAATTATATCGCCATCAACAACAATATATTCTTTTCCTTCTGTTCTTATACTTCCATTTTCTCGAGCTTCTTGTTCTCCACCTAGTTCTATATAATCGCTATATTTAATAGTTTCTGCAGCAATAAAACCTTTAGAAAAATCATTATGAATTTTACCAGCAGCATCTTTTGCAATAGTTCCATTTTTAATTGTCCATGCTCTGACTTCTTTTGGGCCTGCAGTAAAGTATGTTATAAGATTTAAAAGTCCATAACCTGCTTTTGTTAATTTTTCTAAACCAGATTCTTCTAAATCTAAAGCATTTAAAAATTCTTTTCTTTCTAATATATCAGAAATTTCTGATATATCTGCTTCAAGTTTTGCTGACATAGTAACAGTTTTTATCCCTTTAGATAAGCCTAAATCAGTTAATGTTTTTGAATAATCATTGCCAGTAACAGCAGAATTCTCATCTACATTTGCTACAAATAAAACAGGTTTTATTGTAAGTAAATTTAATAATTTAACAATAAGAGTTTCTTCGTTTGTAAAAGAAAGTTCTCTTGCTGGAGTTCCATTCTCTAGTCTTTCTATAATTTTTATTATAATACTTAGAGTTAATTTTGCTTCTTTATCTCCACTTTTAGCTTTTTTTTCTATAGCTAATTTTCTTTTTTCTAAGCTTTCTAAATCTGAAAGCATTAGCTCAGTTTCTATTACTTCAATATCATTAATGGGGTCGACTCTATTATTCACATGGGTAATATCGTCATTATCAAAACATCTTATAACATGACAAATAGCATCCACTTCTCTTATATTTGCTAAGAATTGGTTACCTAATCCTTCACCTTTACTGGCTCCTTTAACTAATCCTGCAATATCCACAAAGTCCACAAAAGTTGGAACAATTTTTTTTGGGTCATTAATTTTTGCTAGTTCATCTAATCTTTTATCTGTCAAAGCAACACGACCAATATTAGGTTCAATTGTACAGAAAGGGTAGTTCTCTGCTGCAGCTACACTAGTTTCTGTTAAAGCATTAAATAAAGTTGATTTTCCTACGTTAGGTAAGCCTACTATTCCACAATTAAATCCCATTTTTTTCCTTATAACTAATATTTTCTGCTAAAAGTTGTGATAAATTATCTTCTTTATTTGAAATGATTTTATCAAAATTTAAACTAATATTTTTAATTAAAGTGTTAATTATAAAATTTTCGCTTTTACTAAAATTTCCTAAAACATAATTATTTACAAGGTTTTTATCACCTGGATGCCCAATACCAATTCTTAAACGTCTATAATTTTTTCCTATTATTGAATCTATACTTTTTAAGCCATTATGACCTCCAGAGCCACCACCAATTTTTGTTTTAATTATTCCTAAGCTTAAATCAAGGTCATCATGTATTACTATTACATTTTCACATTTTAATTTATAAAAATTTAATATATTGCCTATACTTTTCCCTGAAAGATTCATAAATGTTTGTGGTTTTGAAAAAATTATAGGCGTATCATTAATTTTTTTTGTAACTAGCTGTGATTGAAATTTAATTTTATATGGAGCAAGTTTATATCTTGTAACTATACTATCAATAGCCATAAACCCCACATTATGTCTGTTTAATTTATACTTAGATTCTGGGTTTCCAAGTCCAACTAAGACTAACAATAATTTATTTCCAATCTATAAATTAATTATTCTTCTTTTTTATCACCATTTTCAGCAGGGTTAGCATCTTTAGAATCAGTAGCATTTTCTGTTGTTTCTCCTTCTTCGTCTTCCTCAACAGTATCTTCTCCTTCCGATACTAGAGCAGCTGGAGCCACTACACTTGCAATAATAAAGTCTCTATCTGTTATAGTAGGTATAACTCCTTCGGCAACATCTTTAATGTTACTAAAACGTATAGAGTCTCCTAATTCTAAGCCAGTTAAATCTACAACAAATAACTCTGGAATATTTGATGCAGGACAAGATACCTCTACGCTATATCTAACTATATTTAATATACCGCCTTTTTTAATACCAGGGCATTCTTCTTCATTCTCAAATTTAACAGGAATTTCAATAGTAACTTTTGTTTTATCACTTACTCTCAAAAAATCTAGGTGTTCCGCCCTGTCTGTCACGGGATGTAATGCTATTGCCTGTGGAAGCACTAATACTTTATCTTTTCCTACTTCTAAATCACAGAGCTTATTGAAAAAGCCTTCTTTTCTTAGCTCAGTATTTAAATCTCTTTCACTGAGTGAAATGGATAATGGCTCTAATCTATTACCGTATACTACAGCAGGTATTCTGCCTTCACGTCTTAAAGCTCTAGAATTACCTTTTCCTACAGATTTTCTTGTTTCTGCTGAGAGGTTAGTTTTCATTACCATTTTATACTCCTATTATTACTTATTATTCAAAATACTATTTAATTAATTAAATCTAATTTTTTTAGTCAAATAAACTAGAAACTGAACTGTCTGAACTAATTCTTCTAATAGCCTCAGCTATTAGTGGAGCAAGGTGTAATATACGTATGTTACTTGCGTCAAGAATTAATTTAGAAGGTGCTATACTATCAGTAATAACTAACTCATCTAATTTAGATTTTTTAATCCTTTCTACAGCGGGCCCTGATAAAACTCCATGTGTTATATATGCTGACACACTTTTTGCTCCTGCATTTACTAATGCTTGAGCTGCATTGCATAAAGTACCTGCTGTATCTACTATATCATCTACAATTATGCAATCTCTTCCATTAATATCACCTATAATATTCATAACTTCTGATTCATTAGCTTTATCTCTTCTTTTATCTACAATTGCTAAATCACCATCAATTCTTTTGGCTATACCTCTTGCTCGAACAACTCCTCCAACATCAGGAGATATAATAACTATATCTTTATTTTTATAATTGATTTTTATATCTTTTGTTATTACTGGAGCCGCATATAAATTATCTACAGGTATATCAAAAAAACCTTGAATTTGTCCTGCATGTAAATCAAGAGTTAAAAGCCTATCAATTCCTGCTGTAGTCAATATATCTGCAACTAGTTTTGCAGATATAGGAGTCCTTGGACCTACTTTCCTGTCCTGCCTAGCATAACCAAAATATGGAATTACAGCTGTAACAGTCTGAGCAGAGGCTCTTTTAAGAGCGTCTATAGTAATTAATAGCTCCATTAAATGGTCATTAGCAGGCATAGAAGTAGATTGTATTATAAAAATATTTTTCCCTCTTATATTTTCATTAATTTCCACAAAAACTTCTTGGTCTGAAAACTTTGTAACAGTAACATCAATAATATTTTCGTTAAGTTCAGAACTTATTTCTTTTGCAAGAATGGGATTACTATTTCCAGATATAATATGCATATTTTTACCCTAAAAGTTATAACTTAAGATTTGTTTATATTTATCTGATTATATAAATTGGCGTAATATATATGCTAATAAAGCTAAAAAATCTATTTATTTATCTACATTAGTTAAAATATTAATTTCATTAAGAGACATTTCGATAATTTTAATAGATATTTCTGGCCATATTTCCAAAAGTAAAGATTTAAGGAAGGTGTTTTCTTGTTTTAAATTTCCAATTAATTCATCATTTTTATTATATATTTCCCAATTAACTCTTAGGTTAATTTTTTCTTGCTTTACTTCCTCTATATTAAAATTAATAATTATTGAATAATCATTATTAATACTATTGTCAGTATTTACAATAACGATTGATTGTTTTGCATATAAATAATTCAATTTTTTAATAAAAACAGATTTTAATTCTTTATAATTTTCTAACCCATTTATAGTATTAATATTTATCTGTTTTTTTGTACTTTTTTTATAAAAAACGTTTTTAACAAATTCTGCTATTCTTTCAGATATTTTTTCTTGGGTTTGTATATTATTAAAATTATTATCAGGTATAAATAATTCTAATTTTTTTATATCTTTAGAAATAGGAGAATTTAAACTTATAATTATTTTTTTCTTATTGAGAGACTTATATTCTATGACTGTAGATTTTAAGATATAGCTATTTTTATTAAAAAATTTATAACTAGTTATAATATTTTTATTTAAGATTCTTTGATATATTCTTTTTCTTAATTCATTTTCTGTCTTACTGGGTAATCCTACTATTTCATTAATATATAAACCAGAATTTATAGCTTGAATATCAGGCATAGTTATTTTATCATTTTCAAAAGGTTTGTTGATTTCAAAACATCCTATTAAACAGAAAATATATAAAATATATTTTAAATATTTAATCATTCTGTTTTTTCATAGAAATTGTAGATAACATTCTTCCGCAATCATTTAATTTGTATATAAAATTTCTTCTATAGCTGAAGAAGTTTTTTTTATCTATGAAGGTGTCTTTATTGGTATTAGATATATTTTTAGCATTAACGCCAATATCTATTGCTTGATGATATATATATTTAGGTAAATCAAATTTATATTTATTTAATTTAATTTCTTCAAAAAAGTTTTTATTAATAATATTATTTTTAGTAAATTTTAAATAAAAATCTTTTCCTACTTCGTAAGATGCGGGCCCTATACAAGGCCCTATAGCTAATTTTAAATTTTTAATATCAGAGCCTAAATTACTTAACTCTTCGATAGTTCTCTCTAAAATTTTATTATAAGCACCTTTCCATCCAATATGAACTGCTGCAATAATTTTTTTTAAAGGGTCTTGGATTAATATTGGAGCACAATCTGCTGTAAGGATACCTAAAATAATATTTGGAGACTTAGTGATTAAAGCATCTGCTTCAACATTTGATGTATCATCATTTAGACTATGAATTATTTTTACTTTATTACTATGAATTTGATTAATAGTTTTTAAATTAGCTACCTTCAAATTAAAATATTTGCAAATTAATTGCCTGTTTATTAAGACATTATCCGAAGAATCATTAGAACTATAGCTACAATTCAAACTATAATTTTCTTGTAACGAAACCCCTCCATTTCTTGTAAAAAAACCATGATTAATATTATATGTTTTGAAGTTTGCACAAAATATAGGATTTAATTTTTTTATATACATGTTAAAAACCTGCGGGCTTGAATAAGTTTTGAGGAGTAATAGCCATTGCTTCAAATAGATCGCCCATTGCGTTACTAGCTGTTAGTCTATTATAATCATTAATAATAGATTTTTCTTTACTAGGATTGTTTTGTATTAATTGTTCGCACCTTAATTCAATTCCTAAATTTTTTAATAACACATTTTGTTTAATAGGGCCGTGAACTTTGGCATTTAATTCTTCAGCTACTTTTGCAAGAATTGAAAAGTTAACTTTTGATGATAAGTCGCTATTACCAGGATTACTAAGAGGATCTATATATTTATGGTCTTTGACTGCCTGAAGAGAGCCAAAGGTATCCTTGTCACTAAGTGCATAGTCAATTATTAAAATAATTCCACCTGTTGCCAAAACTCTCTTTGTAAGTGATGATACAATTTGTATTGCGGACGGAGCGAATTCTATTATTTCATTATTTTGTAAGTTTCTTGGTAATATTTTTTCATAAATACTAGGTTTGTTATCAGCTATAAATTTTAAATTATTATTTAAATCAAGATCAATTAATCTCTCATGCCAGTTATTATTTATTTTAATAAACTGATGAATAGGAAGTGCATCAAAAAATTCATTTGCATATAGCATTAGGAACCCATCAGGTATTTCATCGATTTCACCAAAGGAATTAGAATCAGGAATTATGTTTTTTTGCTTCTTTTTAAATGTATAAGAGCTCTCCACAAAAGTTGGTCGTATAAATTCTCTTAAATTTTTATCTACCTTGCTAATAGCTCTTAAACAGTCATCTAGCATTGTTCCTTTGCCTCCACCTAGGTCAGTAATAATAGGTGATTTAGGTTTTTTACATTGATGCCAATAATCTACAAAAGATAGCCCTATAAGTTCTCCAAATATTTGACTTATTTCTGGGGCAGTTATGAAATCTCCTTTGTTTCCTATTGTATTTTCTAAATTATAATAACCTTTTTTAGGAGATAGTAAGCAATCTGACATAAATTCTGAAACACTAATAGGGCCCTGAAGTTTAATTTTTTTTATAAAATGGTTTCTCAAAAAATTACTCTCTAATTTTTAATATTTTTTCTTATAAAAATACAAATAAATACCTATTAATAAAATTGGCAATGATAAAAACATTCCAATTGTGTAATAAGAGTATATTAAACCTATGTGTCTATCTGGTTCTCTAAAAAATTCTATTATTATTCTGGAGCTCGCATAAAGCATACAAAATAAACCAGAAATTTTCCCAGGAGTTTTTAGTAGTTTTAATTTATATATGCAGTAATATAATACGCTAAATATTATTATTCCTTCCAAAAATGCCTCATACAATTGGCTTGGATGGCGCGAAGTGCTTCCAGCACATTTAAAAACTATTGCCCAAGGTAAATTAGACTCTTTGCCCCACAGTTCACCATTTAAAAAATTAGAAATTCTTCCTAGGAAGATTCCTATAGGAGCAGCTGCACATATTAAATCTGTAAGGTTTAAAAATTTTAAATTATTTTTTAAACTAAATAAAAGCATAGATAGTGTTATGCCTATTAGCCCTCCATGGAAAGACATGCCTCCCTGCCAAACATATAAAATTTTAATAGGAGAATTTATATAAAAAGAAAAATTATAGAATATAATGTATCCTAATCTTCCTCCTATTATAATGCCTAACATTGCCCATATCAGAAAACTTTCTATGTGTATATTGGTGATATAATTTTTATAGTTTTGAACTTTTATAATATTCTTAATATAGAGCTGTCCCAAAATTAAGCCTAATATATACGATATTGCATACCACCTAATTTCTAAAGAAAAGATTGAAAAACCAGATGTTAATCCCAATGAGCATTGTGTTTCTGTGAAGTTAACGAATTTATCTATCATAGCTTATTTATATTTATCTTCGGTTAAAAGATAATTTTTTATATAATTATTTACACCTTCTTCTAGAGATGAAAACTTTATATTATAACCTTTTTTTCTAATTTTTTCCATATTTGCCTTAGTATAATATTGATATTGCTTTCTTAGGTTTTTGGGCATANCAATATANTCTATTTTAGGAGAAATATTTATAGCATTAAACATTGCCTTAACTAATTCTTCAAATGTCCTCTCAATAGACGTTCCGCAATTATATATACCTGAAATATTTCTATTTTTTACTAACCAATTTATTAATGATACACAATCATCTACATATATGAAATCTCTAGTTTGTTGTCCGTCCATATATTTATTATTGTACGATTTAAATAATTTTACTTTGCCAAATTTATTATACTGGTCAAAAGCATGCTTTACTACAGATTGCATATTTCCTTTATGATATTCATTAGGTCCATAAACATTAAAAAATTTTAAACCTACCCATTGAGGTGGACATATACCTTTTTTAGCTTGTTTAATTACATATCTATCAAAAAGATATTTTGACAACCCATAAATATTTAAAGGTTTATATATTTGTGTATCTGAATCATTAAACCCTTTTGCACCATTACCATAAGTGGCTGCTGAAGATGCATATATTAATCTAACTTGATTTTTAGTACACCATTTCCATAAATTTTTACTAAATCTAGTGTTGATATTATATATTAATCTAAAATTAGTTTCTGTAGTGGAAGAATTTGCTCCCATATGAATAATTAATTCTATATTTTTAGTTTTATTTAAGTATTCAATAATTTTTTCAGGAGGTACTAATTTTTGATAAATAAGTTTTTCTATATTTTTTTTTTTAATATTCTCATCAACCCAATCACAAAGGATTATATTTTTATATCCTTTTTTGTTGAGTGATGCCACAATATTTGATCCTATAAAACCTGCAGCACCTGTGACTAATATCATGAATTTATGCCTTATTTTTCTTTTAAGTCTATATATATTTAATTATACTAAAGATATATAAGACTAATATCAAAATAAGTAATTTTATTAAAATAAAAATTTAGGGATATATAATGTCAAAAAAAGAATTTTTTAAAGAAGATATTACTAAATTATTGGGTGGAGCTAGTTCAGTTTTTGGAGTTTTAAAAGATGAAATTGAAGAAATAATTAAGGATAGAGTCGAAAAAGTTATATTTAAGTTAGAACTAGTTAATAAAAGTGAATTCTTAATTATTAAGGAAATGGCAGAAAAGGCTAGAATTGAAAATGAGAAGTTAGCAAAAAAAATTAGTTTACTTGATAAAAAAATTGCACTTATGAGTAAAAATAAATCATAATCTTCATTCTTTTATATTACTGATTCTCAATTAGTTAAAAAAAATTCTTAAATATTTTATAATATCAAATTTATTTTTTTTATATAATATTTTATAAGCTATTGTTTATATTAGATAATTTAATTTATTTATTTAAGTATAATCTTTGATTTTTACTTTTCTTCACCTTTTGTAATATACTCTATGTAGATAGTATTATAAAATATATACTACATTTAGTATGCAAAGGATCTTTATGAGAGCTAATTTATCAAGCCTTTCAAATAATAATTTTAATCCTCTGGATTTAATAGAAGATGTTGTTGTTTCAAATGACTGGTCATATAATAGAACGGATAATGATACTTTATATGTTGAAGTTGGGGGTGAGTGGTGTGATTATCAGTTAACCTTAGCTTGGAGTCAGGATTGCCATTTACTTCAGTATACATGGACTTATAATATTAAAGTGCCTAATAATAAATATTTATCGATATACTCGCTTATAAATAAAATTAATCTTAACTTAAGTGCGGGGCATTTTGAATTATGGACAGAAGATGGATGGATTATGTACAGGAATTCTTTAATAAGTTTTGATTATTCATCAATTACTCCCGAAAAAATAGATTATATTTTATCTTCTTCTTTAGAAGATTGTGATAAATATTATCCAACATTTCAATTTCTATTATGGGGAAATAAAACACCTAGGCAGGCTATAGAGGCTTCGTTATTAGAAATAAAAGGTGAGGCTTAGTTTGTTTCGTGCCTAAAATTCGTATTCTTTTTGTTGGTTGTGGAAAAATGGGTTCTGCCATTTTAGACGGAGTTTTAAGTAAAAACATAATCAAAAAAGAAAGTTTGTTTATAGTAGAGCCTGATATCCTGCAAAAAAAGCACCTAGAGGAAAAAGGTATAAAAGTATTTAATAGTTTATTAGAAATAAATTTTACTGAATTAAAAATAAATACGGTCTTGCTTGCAGTAAAACCACAACTTGCAAAAGAAGTTCTTACTAACCTTAAGAAAATTATGATTAATAATATTTTTATTATTTCTATAGTCGCAGGAAAAAAAATAAGTTTTTATAAAAATATATTAGGAAGTGCTACTTCAATAATCAGAGCTATGCCAAATACACCAGCTAGTTGTGGAAAGGGAGTAACGGCTATTTTTCCCTGCAAGAAGACCACATCTATCAATATTGATATTGCTAAATCATTATTTTCTTCCGTAGGCATAGCAATTATATTGAAATCTGAGAGTAAGATGGATATTGTTACTGCTATTTCTGGAAGTGGGCCTGCCTATGTCTTTCTTTTTATTGAAGAATTAATTAAATCAGCCGTTGATTTTGGCTTAGATAAAAAAACTGCTACTGCCTTAGTAAAGCAAACTTTACTAGGTTCAAGTTATCTAGCATCCTCCTCGGAGCAGACTCCTGAAGTTTTACGTCAGAATGTTACTAGTCCAGGTGGTACAACTGAAGCTGCCCTTAAAGTATTAAATAAAAATAACTCATTTTATAAACTATTAAATAAAGCTGTTAATGCTGCTTTACAAAAATCTATTAAGTTATCTTCATAATTAAATAAAAATAGTTAACTTGATACTTTCTTATAAAAAAGTATTTTATTAGTATTATTAATTTATGGTGATAAAATGCATAATAAAGATTTAGAAAATATTTTAATAAATATTGCGATAAAAGAATTGCTCTCAAACAATTGGCATAATGTAGATATTAATTTTTTATCAAAACAATCTAAAAAACCATTAGAAGAAATTTTATCAGTTTGCAGTTCTAAAAAAGATTTATTAGATTTGTGGTCTCAAAATATAAATATAGAAATGGTTAAGGATATAACCATAAAAGAATTACAAGAAGTTACTAAAAGAGAGAGAATATTAGAATTAATGTTGTGTAGGTTTGATGTTTTGAAGTCTAAAAATATAGAGATTAGATCTTTAATAAAGTTGTCTAGAAGTAGTTTTTTAGAGGCTAGTTATAGTATTAATAGAATTATGAAAAGTATGGAATTAATATTATTTTATTCAGGAATATCTGATAAAGGTAGTTTAGGGTTAATGAAAAAAAAAGCATTATCTTTAATTTGGGTATTAACTCTTAGGGAATGGAATAAAGGCGAAATAAAAGATGATAGTGGTCTTATGGCAAAGATAGATAAAAGATTATCTTTTGCTGAAAAAATCCAAAGTATTATTCTATAGATTAGTTAATAGGTATTAAAAGGATGGCTCTTAGGCCTCCTAGTGGAGATTTTTTCAACTTAATTTCTCCTCCATGACTTCTAGCAATATCTCTTGCAATTGTTAGGCCTAGACCTAGTCCACCTGTAGATAAATTTCGAGAATTTTCTATTCTATAAAAGGCTTTAAATACAGATGAATAATCTTTTTCATCAATGCCTGGGCCATTATCATCTATAATTATATTAGCATTTTTTTCTTTCTTTATAAGAGATATTTCAATCCTATTACTTTCTCTACATGCATTCGAAGTTAAATTAGTTATCGCTCTTCTAAGGTCACTTACTCTTACTTTTGCATCTACTGTTTCTATAATTTTAGGTGTAATTATATCTCCATTTCTTTTTGCATCTAATATTATATTGCCAATTAAGCTTGAAATATTTGTTTTTACTCTTGATACGACTTCTTTTTCTTTTATAAAAGATAAATAGACTTCAATCATTTGCTCCATTTGGTTTACGTCTTCTTTTAACCCAGTTTTATCTTCTTTTTTTGAAAGCATTTCTATTTGAAGCTTCATTCTTGTAAGAGGTGTTCTTAAGTCATGACTTACCCCAGCTAACATGTCGGTTCTTTGTTCAATATGAAGTCTTATTCTTTCTCTCATATCTAAAAAAGCATGCGTAACATGTCGAACTTCATCTGCACCTCTTGGTTTTAAAGAAAAAAATGTATCTCCTTTACCAAATGCATCTGCTGCATTTGATAGCTCTTTTAAAGGACTAATTTGACCTCTTAGAAAAAATATTGCGAGTCCAAGTAAAAAAAATGAAGATAAAATCATCACGGCAATAAAAATATAAGTAGTAGAGCTATAAAGTCTTTTTTTAGAAATTTCTGCTATTAATACTTTATTTGGAAGTTGAACTAAGATAGTAACTTTATTAATTTTTTGGTTAGTATTAAATGTATGAGGAAATTTAATTCTTTCTTTTAGAGACTTTGATAAAGCTTTATCTAGTCTAGATTTTATAGGATGTATTAATTCTTTTCTAGAAAGATTAGAATCAGGAATAATTTTTAATTTTGCACCAAAATATTTATTTGAATCATTAAATATTTTTTTTTCTAAATCTTCACTATTAGCTTCTATAATTTGTTCAGAAATTAATGCAATTTCTCCTGCTACTGAAAGAACTAATCTTCTACCTACATCATCCCAATGCCTCTCAAAGAAAAAATAACCCACAAATAACTGAAGAAATATAAGAGGAAGTCCTACTATAAATAAAGATCTTCCAAACAAGCTTTTTGGCATTACATCTCTAAGTCTCATTTTTTTTCCAATTATTCCTGGAGTAAGGCATAACCTTCACCCCTAATTGTTAAAATATTAATAGGTCTTTTAGGGTTGTTTTCTATTTTTTTTCTTAACCTGCTAATTGTAATATCAATTCCTCTAGATTCTAGGTTTAAATTTTTAATTAAAACATACCTATCAATAGTTTTACCATTACCTTTGACTAAGATCTTTAATAGTTCATTCTCTTTAGATGTTAAAATTATTTTTTGATTATTTCTCCATACTATAGCTAAAATAGGATCATAAATTATATTGCCAAACTTTATTATATTTGTTTNTAGNACTGGTATTANNTTATTTTCTTCAGTTCTGCGCAATATAGCCTTAATTCTAAGAAGNAATTCNTTAGGNTCAAAAGGTTTNCCNAAATAGTCATCTGCTCCTCTTTCAAAACCTAGAATTCTATGTTNAGTATCTTTCATAGCAGAAAGCATAAGAACCGGAGTATTNTAATTNNCCCTAATAAATTTTAGNAGNTCTAGNCCACTCTCACCAGGCATCATTATATCAAGGATGATAATATCATAGGCAACTATACTAATTTTTTTTCTTGCTGACTTTGCATTTTGAGATGTATCTACGAAATGATTATTATCTTTTAAAAATTTTTCTAACAAGTTGTTCAGGCGTCTATCATCATCTATAACTAAAACATGAGGTGNTATATTTATATTTTTATCTTTAATTTCCATTATAATTCTCTAAATTTAATTCATAGAATACTTTTATTCTAGTTTAATTTAATAAGTTAGAATATATTTTGTTAACATTTATATAAAAAAAATAGTTTTTTTTAAAAAAAATAACTATAAAGAGGAAAATTTTTTAATGCTAATATTGAGAAAATATAAAACAAAGAATAATTTATAATTTTTTTATTCTAATTCTACGGAGGTAAGTATGGAAGACTTTAGCAAAAATGAAGGTTTTATATGGTTCGATGGAGAATTAGTTGATTGGAAGGAAGCAAATATTCATGTTTTAACACATGGACTACATTACGCATCTTCAGTATTTGAGGGAGAAAGATGCTATGAAGGAAAAGTTTTCAGAGAAATAGAACATACTAAAAGGTTGCATCATTCAGCTAATACTTTAGGTTTTGAAATTCCATATAGTATTGAAGAAATATGTAATATCAGAAAAACTGTTCTAGAAGCAAATAATATTAAGAATGGCTATATTAGGCCAGTTTCATGGAGAGGAAGCGAAATGATGGGGATTAGTGCCCAGAAAAACACTATTCATTTAGCGGTAGCTGCATGGGAATGGCCGAGTTACTATACACAAGAGGCTAGATTAAAAGGTATTAAATTAGAATTGTCTAAATGGAAAAGACCTGCTCCGGACACGGCACCTGTTTCTACAAAATCAGCTGGATTATACATGATCTGTACTTTGGCAAAGCATGCAGCTGAATTAAATGGTTGTGAAGATGCGCTTATGTTAGATTATAGAGGNTTCATTGCAGAAACTACTAGCGCAAATATATTTTTAGTTATTAATAATGAGATACATACGCCTAAAGCTGATTGCTTCTTAAATGGTATTACAAGACAGGAAGTAATAAAAATTGCAGCTGAGCAAGAAATTAAATTAGTTGAAAGGCACATTAAGTTAGAAGAGCTAGCTATGGCAAATGAAGTTTTTTGTACTGGAACTGCTGCTGANATTACTCCTATAAGTCAAATCGGAGAATATACTTTTAAACCTGATGCAATATGTAAGTTATTAATTAAAGAATATAATAAAGCTACTGGTCAAATTATTACGTAATTACCATTTTTTTGCTGCTGCTAAATCACTAGTTTTTTCTTTTACCCAGTTTTCTCCATTAATAGTTGCTTCAAGTTTCCAAAAAGGGGCTTTTGTTTTTAGCCAGTCTATTAAAAATTCACAAGCTTCCAGAGCATCTTTTCTGTGTTGAGAGAAAGTAGCTACTAATACTATTTGATCACCAGGATATAGTTTGCCATATCTATGTATAATTATACTATCAATCAGTTTCCATCTAGCTTTAGCTTCCGAATTAATCTTTTCTAACATGTTTTCTGTCATTATAGGATAGTGTTCTAATGTCATAGACTTGAGTTTTTTCTCATCATTATCTCGAACAATTCCAATAAATGATCCTACACCGCCTATATTTTTATTGTTCGTAATAATTTTTTTTATTTCTAAGCTTACATCAAAATCACTTTTTTGAACTTTAATCATGCACTTAACCGCCTGTCATGGGAGGAAATAATGCAATTTCATCATTATCATTAATAGAAAATTCTAAATTAACAACTTCCATATTAACGGCACAACGAATAACAGATATATCATTAAGNGCCTTACTATGTTTTTCACTTTGATTTTTTAAGTATNTTAATAAATCATTGACGTTAGTAATTTCATTACTGATAGTTATGTTTTCAGATTCAACNCCAATTTGATCTCTTACCCATGAAAAATATTTAATATGCATTCTATTTACTCTCTATTTTTTTCAATTCATTAATACTTATAATAACATACTTATATCCTGTATAGACAGTTAAAATAGCAGTTATATATAAAAATATAGTACCAAAATTATAAATAGTATTTGAAAACGAGATATTTAATGGAACTATTGCGAGTATAAATATAGTTAAAAATTGAGAAGTAGTTTTTATTTTAGATAAAAAAGTTACCTCAAGTGAATTGGATTTATTGTAATTAGATAAAGTTTCTCTTAACCCCGATATAATTAATTCTCTCATAATAATTACTGATACTACTATAAAATTTGCCCTAGAATCAGCAATAAATGTGATGAGCACAGTTGAAGTAAATATTTTATCAGCTATAGGGTCTAGTGCTTTCCCTATAATGCTGGTTGCATTAAATTTTCTTGCAAGAAAACCGTCTAAAAAATCACTAATACCTGAATAAAATATAAGTAATAAGCAATAAATATATAAGTCAAAATAAAATAATAGAAGCCAAATAGGACAGCACAGTAGCCTGCTTATAGTAAGTATGTTTGGTACATTTTTTAATTTTATCATGATTTGTAATTTATCTTATTAAGAATGATAAATACAACTATATAGTAATTAATTTTTAATACTTTGAAAAAAATTATAAATTTCTTCGGCAGATTTCAAGCTTATACCACTAATTTTATTAAGTTCATTTACAGGTGCTTCTGAAATATGCTTTATAGAGCTAAAGTGCATTAGTAATATTTTTTTTCTTTTTGCTCCAATACTTGGTATTTCACTTAATATAGACTTATTTATTAAAGATTTTTGCTTATTTCTTTGAGATGAAATAGCAAATCTATGAGCTTCATCCCTTAATCTTTGAAGATAATATAGGATAGGATCATTTTTATCTAATATTAGAGGATTACTAAAATTTATATTTTTATTAGTCTTTGGAAGATATTCTTCAAGAGGCGCAAAATGAATTTTTTCATTTCCTGCATTTCTTTGCTTTCCTTTTGAAANACCAATTACAGTTATATTTTCAATATTTAAATCTTTTAAAACTTTACAAGCCACAGTAACTTGTCCTTTTCCTCCATCTATTATTATTAAATCAGGCTTAGGAAAATTTATATTTTTTGNATCTTCTTTAATTTTATTGAATCTTCTAGTGAAGACTTCTTCCATCATTCCATAGTCATCTCCTGCTTTGAAATTATTAATATTATTCTTGATATTAAATTTTCTATATTGATTTTTTATAAAACCAGTATTACCCGCTACAACCATAACCCCAATCATGTTTGATCCGCTGAAATGAGAGTTATCATATATTTCTATTCTTATTGGAGTTTTATATAGATAAAGAGTTTTTGTTAACTCTTTCAAAATATTGGCATGGCTACTATACTCAGCTAATTTTTTTGCAATAGCTTGTTTAGCTTTATTTAAACCTAAAGTAACTGCTGTTTTATTCTCACCTTTTTGAGGACATATGATTCTAGTTTTTCTTTGATGTTTTAAATAAAAGGCTTTTTCAATTAAGGTTTTGTTATCGGGTAGATGGCTTACTAAAATAGAAGGTGGCGGTATTTGACTTACATAAAATTGAGGAATAAAGCTTCCTAAGATTGAATTAAGATTATCATTTTCTACATAGTTTAAATAATGAGTTCTACTTCCAAAATTCTTTCCAGACCTATAGAAAAAAACTTGAATAGCAAAGTAAATATTATTTTTGTTAACTATATTATTTTTTAAATGAGAAATAGAAAAAACATCTGCATCTTTAATATTTCTTAAATCGGCACCTTCGGCTTTTTGTATAAAGTTTAATGCTCTAATTCTGTCTCTTAGAACTGCAGCTTCTTCATAGTTGAATTTTTTTGAAGCTATTTCCATACTTTTTTCTAATTTTGGCTGTAAATTATTATTTTTTCCTAATAAAAATAATTTAGCATCTATAACAATTTTAGAATAATCATCTTTATTTATTAAATTAGCACAAGGAGCAGAGCATCTTTTTATTTGATATTGCATGCAGGGCCTATTTCTATTTTTTATTTCAAAATCACTACATGTCCTTAAAGGAAAGGCTCTTTGCATAGCATTTAATGTTTTATGTACTGCATCAACAGATGCAAAAGGTCCAAAATAATCTCCTTTATTCTTAACTTTATTTCCTCTAGCTTTAATGATTTGTTGCCAATTATGGTCATTCCTTAACAATATATATGGATAGGACTTATCATCACGCAATAAAATATTAAATTTTGGCCTGTGCTTTTTTATCATATTTGCTTCTAATAAAAGGGCAGATGCCTCATGTTCTGTTGTTATTAAATCAATTGAAAATATTTGTGAAACCATTCTTTGAATTCTAAGTGACATATTAGATGGTTTAGAATAAGAACTAATTCTTTTGTTAAGGTTTTTTGCTTTTCCTATATATAAAATAGTTTTATCTATGTTATACATAAAGTAGACTCCAGGTTCATTAGTAACATTACGGGAATAGTCTTTTACTACCTTAGCTCCCCTTACAAAATTTGAAATTTGTTTCAAAATAAACCCTTATTTTTTAATGATACTTATTCATTATAATAAATAAAATTTATAAGAGAAATTATTATTTTGTATTGACTATTTATTTTTATAAATAANTATTTTTTAAGTTAAAAATGCTGGAAAACTGGGGGTAAAAAAATATCCACCGAATCTGTGGATAAGCAAGTGGATATTATAAGTATTTTAGTNAATATAGGTAAGAAATTAAGGGAAGTTGTTCAGATTGCTTATTTTTTAAGCAGGCTCTTAATAATCNAGGAAATGCGCCATTTTATGTTAATATTTCATGAAAAAAAGTATGAATATTTAATAAGATTAATTAAAAACTTATAGAATTAAAGTAATGTAATATTTTTGTTGAAAAAAAACATCTAAAACAACAATTTAGATAAATATTTGTAATTTATATTTAAATATATCATTTACTTTTTTAATTTTATTTCTACTCCTACTTCAGTGCTACCTTCTATGATATCTAGTTTTTTAAGTGTGACATGAACTGCTTTTGCGGTGTTCAAATCTAAGCATTTTATAGCAATATCTTCAGCAACTGTTTCAGCTAGAAATTTATGGTTTTTTTTAGATACTTGTTTTATTATCAATATAATTTCTTCATAAGACAAAACATTTTTAATATTATCATTATGAATATTAGTTGTTACTTCTAAAGTAACATTAATTATAACTNTTTGAGGNTTTGTTTGTTCTTTAGGGTATACCCCTAATGTAATTAGNGTTTCAAAGTTGCTTACAGTAANCCATCTTTGTATATTGTNCATAGCTAGTCTTCCTTAAACTTGTTTTTAGCTGTTTGTGCCCATCCTAAGTGTTGCCCTCCATCTAGAGCTATCATTTGGCCAGTTAATGAAGGGCTATTAAGTATTAAATTTATAAATTGATTAATTTCTTTTAAGCTAGTTGGAACTGACAATGGCATTCTTTTATATTGTTTCTTAAATTCTTCATTAGTTTGCATTTTACTTTTAATAGTTGGTCCTGGTCCAATGGCATTAACTCTAATATTTGGACTTAGAGATAATGCTAAAGTTTGAGTTAGTGTCCATAAAGCAGTTTTTGATAGAGTATATGTCATAAAGTGTGGAGTTAAGTTCCATACTCTTTGGTCTATTATATTAATAATATTTCCTTTAGATTTTTTAGAAATATTTTTAACAAAACTCTGGCTTAAAAATAATGGAGCTCGGATATTAGTATTAATATGTAAGTCCCAACTATCAGAAGATAAGGAACTAATAGAGTCGTATTCAAAACTTGCTGCATTATTAATCAAACAATTTATATTTCCTAGTTTTTCTGATGCAGTGGAAATAATATTTTTTACTTGTGTTAAATCAGATAAATCAGCTTTAACACAAATAGTTTTTATATTAAATTTTTTTTCTAATTGACTAGATAATTTATATGTTTCTTNTTTAGAGGTATTATAATGAAGAGCAATGTTCCAATTATCAGCAGCTAATGATGCTGCAATTGATGCTCCAATNCTTTTTCCTGCTCCTGTTATTAAAACATTATTTTTTTTTTTNTTCAATTATTACTCTCTTTTCTATTAGAAGTTTAATTAACTTAAACCTAANTCTTTGTTTTCTATTTTCTTTATTTCATCTCTAATTTCTGCTGCCCGTTCAAATTTTAATTCCGAGGCGGCTTCTAACATCTCTTTCTTAAGTTCTTTCATATATTTGTTAATATTATGTTTGGAANCTTTTAATATAGAGCTCTCTTCATTGCTATCTTTCTTTATATCTAATTCTATAATACTATTAATATTTTTAATAATAGATTTTGGTTCTATATTATTTTCCTTGTTCCATGAGATTTGTTTCTTTCTTCTTCTTTCAGTTTCTTTTAGGGCTGTTTTTATAGAATTTGTCATTTTATCAGCGTATAGGATAACTTTACCATCAATATTTCTTGCAGCTCTTCCAATGGTTTGGATTAAGGATCTATGTGAGCGCAAAAANCCTTCTTTATCTGCATCACAAATTGCTACTAAAGCACATTCTGGTATATCTAGGCCTTCTCTCAATAAATTTATGCCTATTAATATATCATAATTACCTTTTCTTAAATCTTGAATGATTTCAATTCTTTCTAGAGTATCAATATCAGAATGCATATATTGAACTTTAAGGCCTAAATCATTCATATATTCTGTTAAATTTTCGGCCATCTTTTTTGTAAGAACTGTGATTAAGCATCTATAGCCTTCTTTAATTGTTTTTTTACATTCACCAATTATATCGTCTATTTGGCTAGTGGCAGGTTTTACTTTGCAAATCGGGTCAATTAAACCGGTAGGTCGTATAACTTGTTCAATAAACTCTCCATAAGTTTGGTCCATTTCCCAATCACTCGGAGTAGCAGAAACAAAAACAGTTTCAGGTCTCATTTTATCCCATTCTTCAAATTTAAGAGGTCTATTATCTTTGCANCTAGGTAGNCTAAATCCAAATTCAGATAAATTAGATTTTCTACTAAAATCTCCCTTGTACATGCCATTTATTTGGGGGATTGTAACGTGACTTTCATCTACAAATAATATTGTATCATTAGGAAGGTACTCAAATAATGTAGGTGGAGCTTTTCCTGGTAACCTACCTGTTAGATATCTAGAATAGTTTTCTATGCCTGAGCAAGTGCCAGATATTTCCATCATTTCTATATCAAAATTTGTTCTTTCTTCAATTCTTTGTGCTTCAATTAATTTTCCCTCAGCTTTAAATTCTTTAATTCTAATTTCTAAGTCGGTTTTAATTTTTATGATTGCTTGATCTAAAGTTGGTTTATTGGTTATATAATGACTATTTGCATAAATTTTAATATTTTTAAGGCTATTTAATTTATGGCCTGTTAATGGGTCAAACTCCGTAATTGAATCTACTTCTTCTCCAAACAAGTCTATTCTCCAAGCTTTATCTTCTAAATGTGAAGGAAAAACTTCTATAACATCTCCTAATACTCTAAAATTTCCTCTGTTAAAATTATGATCATTTCGTTTGTATCGAAGGGAAACTAATTTTTTAATTAAGTCAATTCTATCTATGTAATCTTGTATNCTAATGTTTAAAATCATTTTTGAATAATTTTCAACAGGTCCAATTCCGTATATACAAGAAACACTTGCTACTATTATAACATCTTTTCTTTCAAATAAAGAACGCGTAGTGGAATGTCTCATTCTATCTATTTGTTCATTAATAGAAGCATCTTTTTCAATAAATGTATTTGATCTAGCTACATATGCTTCGGGTTGATAATAATCATAATAAGAAACAAAATATTCAACTGCATTATCAGGAAATAATATTTTCATTTCTCCATATAATTGAGCGGCTAATGTTTTATTTGGNGCCAAAATAAGAGCTGGTCTTTGCAATTCTTCAATAGTTTTTGCCATAGTAAAGGTTTTTCCTGAACCAGTCACACCTAAGAGAACTTGATTGAATTTTTTGCTTTTTAGTCCTTCACATAATGTTTTTATGGCATTAGGTTGATCACCTGCAGGAGAGTAGTTTGATGATATTGTGAGTTTTTTTGATACTTCCATTATTTTTATATTTAATTAAATAAATTAACCCCAATTATTATTANCAGCATATTCGTAGATACGATTTAAGGCTTTATTGATATTTAATTCAGAGTTAGCATAAGAAAATCTTATATAACCTTCTCCATATTCTCCAAAGCTTGTACCTGCTACTGTTGCTATTTTCAATTCTTCTAGTAAAAGGTGCTCCATTTCTCTAGAAGTTAATTTAGTTTTTGTAATATTAGGCATAGAATAAAATGCACCTTGTGGCATTTGTGAGCTCATTCCAGGTATTAGATTAGTTTTTTCTACTATAAGATCTCTTCGTTTTTTAAACTGATTAATCATCTCTTTAACTTGATCTTGAGGNCCATCTAAGGCTGCTATTGCAGCATATTGAGTCGCTGCATTTGTGCAAGAAACAGAGTTTATATTTAACCTAGTAGCTTTCTCAGCTAGTTGTAAAGGCCAAATTCCATAACCTATTCTCCATCCTGTCATTGCATAGGTCTTAGACCATCCGTCTAAAATAATTAATCTGTCTAATATAGATTGGTAATTTAACATTGAATAAAATTTATTTTCATAAACAATATGTGAGTATATCTCATCAGATAAAACACATACATTAGGAAATTCTTCTAATTTTTTTACTAGTTTGTCTAGTAGTTCTTTTTTTATGAGTCCTCCTGTAGGGTTTGCAGGAGTATTAATTATAATTAAACTAGTATTATCATTAATTAAAGATAGTGTTTCTTCTAAATTGAAAGAAAAGTTTGTGTTTTCTAGTAATGGTATTGGTACAGCCTTTGCTCCTGAAAACTTTATAGCGCTTTCATAAATTGGAAAGCCTGGATTAGGATAAAGAATTTCTTTACCCTTTCCTCCAAACATTAACATACAATGCCACATAGTGACTTTCCCTCCAGGCACAATTACAACTTGATCTGGATTAATTTCAACATTATGTCTTTTGTTAATATCTGCTGCTACAGATTCCCGCAGTTCTAATATACCATTTCCGGGTGTATATCCATGATGACCATCCTTAAGTGCTTTAATAGCTGCTTCAACAATATGATCAGCTGTTTTAAAATCAGGTTGCCCTATTCCCAAATTAATTACTTCGTGTCCTTGGCGTTCTAATTCAGCTGCTCGTGCTAATACAACAAAGGCGTTTTCTGTTCCTAAATTATTCATATTTTCTGAAATCATATATTTAGTCAAAATAAACTCCTTTAATTAATTATTATGTTATTATATTTACATTTTTATTGAATTTAGACATATAAATATATTTATAAATTAAAATTTTTATTTATTAAACATCATATAGCGGAAAGAACTGATAATGATCAATAAAGTAAATTTAATAGCAGAAAGAATGTCCTTAATAAAACCTTCTCCAACTATGGCAGTAAGTAAACTTGCAGCAGAATTAAAAGCAGCAGGTAAGGATGTAATAGGGCTTGGTGCAGGTGAGCCAGACTTTGATACACCAGAGCATATAAAACTTGCAGCAATTCAAGCAATACAAGAAGGACAAACAAAATATACAGCTGTTGATGGAACTCCTGCTTTAAAGCAGGCAGTAGTGAATAAGTTTCAAAGAGATAATAATATTAAGTATAATCTTGATGAAATAATTATCTCTGTAGGTGGAAAACAGGTATTATTTAATGCTTTATTATCTTCAATTAATCCTGGTGATGAAGTTATTATTCCATCTCCTTATTGGGTGTCTTATCCAGATATGGTAGCTTTAGCAGGAGGAATTCCAGTTATCGTAAATGGAACAGTGAAAAATAATTTCAAAATTATAGCAGAAGATATAAAAAACAAAATTACTACTAAAACAAAATGGGTGATTATTAACTCTCCTTCTAATCCTACAGGGTCTTCTTACACAAAAGAAGAATTAAAAAGTATAGGTGAATTATTATTGAGTTACGAAAATATATTTATAATGTCAGATGATATCTATGAAAAAATTATTTATGATAATAATAAGTTTTATACAATAGCAGAAGTTGTTCCTGAATTAAAAAACAGAACTTTAACAGTTAATGGGGTATCTAAGGCATATGCAATGACAGGCTGGAGAATCGGCTATGCAGGTGGGCCAAAAGAATTGATTAAAGCTATGGCAAAATTACAATCACAATCTACATCAAACCCATCTTCTATAAGTCAAGCTGCAGCATTGGCTGCATTAGAAGGTCCAGAAGACTTTTTGAAAGAAAGAAATGCAAAATTTAAAATAAGAAGAGATATGGTTTTAGAAATGCTAAATAATTGTGAAGGAATAAACTGCATCAAACCAACAGGGGCATTTTATGTTTATCCTACTTGTATAGGAGTGATTGGAAAAAAGACAGATACAGGAAAGGTAATTAATAACTCAATTGATTTCTCTTCCTATTTATTAGAAACTCAAGGAGTAGCAGTCGTTCCAGGAAGTGCTTTTGGAGCTGATCCTTTTTTTAGAATTTCTTATGCAACTTCGGATGCTCTTTTAGAAGAAGCTTGTAATAGAATTAAAAAAGCATGTGATAAATTAAGTTAATATTTTGTATTTTTATAAAAAATACTATGCATAATAGAATCATTAGTTAATTAAAATTATTGGTTATTATAGTGAAGCAGGAAATACAGAACAATATATCAATTAGCGCATGCCCCCATGATTGTCCAAGTACTTGTGCATTAGAGATTATGCATGATGATAAGAATATATATAAGGTAAAAGGAGCATCAAAAAATACTTATACTTCAGGGGTAGTATGTGCAAAAGTTAGTCGCTACGCCGAAAGGACTCATCATCCAGATAGGCTTACAAAACCTTTAATGAGGTCAGGAGAAAAAGGATCTAATGATTTTAAAGAAATTGAATGGGAACAAGCCTTAGATATTGTTGCAGAAAACTTTATTTCAACTGCTCAAAAACATGGTACAGAATCTATTTGGCCTTATTTTTATGCTGGAACAATGGGGTTAGTTCAAAGAGATGGCATAAATCGTTTAAGACACGAAATGAAATATTCTGGTCAACATTCTACAATATGTGCTACGATTACAGCTAGTGGATTTAAAGCAGGAGTAGGCGCTCTTAAAGGGCCTGACCCAAGAGAGATGGCTTTAGCTGATGTTATATTAGTCTGGGGCTGTAACCCAGCTTCTACACAAGTAAATGTTATGAAACATATCCAAAAAGCGAGAAAAGATAGGAATGCTAAATTAATAGTAGTAGATCCTTATAAAACTCGAAGTGCAAAAGTTGCTGATTATCATTATCCAATTAAACCAGGAACAGATGGCGCCTTAGCTTGTTCAATAATGCATATTTTGTTTCGCGATAATTATGCAGATAAAGAATATATGGATAAATATACTGATGATCCTAAAGGTTTAGAAAAACATGTAAAAAAATATACGCCTGAATGGGGTTCTAAAATAACAGGCCTATCTTTAAGAGAAATCGAAGAATTTGCCAAAATATTTGGAATAACAAAAAGGTTATATTCAAGAATGGGGTATGGTTTTACTCGTCAAAGAAATGGTGCATCTGCAATGCATGCAGTAGTTTCATTATCTGCAGTATGTGGAAAATGGCTATATGAAGGAGGGGGAGCATTTTATAATAATGCTGATATCTATAAAATAGATAAGACTTTAATAGAAGGTTTAGATGTAATAGATCCAAATATTAGAATGTTAGATCAATCAAGAATAGGTAGTATTTTAACAGGAGATAGTAATGCTTTAATGGGAGGAGGAAATGTTTACTCATTAATTATTCAAAATACTAACCCCCTAGTTGTAGCTCCTGAAAGTTCATTAGTGAGAGAAGGCTTTTCTAGAGAAAATCTTTTTGTTTGCGTACATGAACAATTTATGACGGAAACAGCAAAATATGCTGATATAGTTTTGCCTGCTACTACTTTCGTAGAACATGATGATCTTTATATAGCTGGTGGGCATCAACATATAACTTATGGTCCTAAATTAATTGAGCCAATAGGGGAGTCTAAATCAAATCATACGGTTTTGGTAGAGCTTTCAAAAAGATTAGGAGCAAAGCATGAAGGCTTCAATATGACAGAGAGAGAAATAATAGACTATACTTTAAATTCTTCTAATCATGGCTCATTAGTAGAGCTAGAAAAAAATGGTTGGAAAGATGTTCAGCCAGATTTTAATACTTCACATTTTATTGATGGTTTTGGTCATAATGATAAGAAATTCCATTTTAAGCCTGATTGGAGTGAAGTGGGACCTGATTATCATAATATGCCAGAGTACCCTGATTATATGAATACAACAGAAAATACTTCAAAAGGTTTTCCTTTTAAATTGGTAACTGCACCAGCTCACAATTATTTGAATAGTTCGTTTACTGAAACTAGCTCTTCTAAAAAAAGTGAAGTTAAGCCTAAAGCTAAAATTCATTCTAAAGATATAAAAAAATTAGGTCTACAAGATGATGAATTAGNAGTATTNGGTAATNATAGAGGAAAAGTAATTATCAATGTTGAAGAATTTGATGGAATGCAAGAAGGGGTAATCATTGTTGAAGGCGTATGGCCTAATGAAGCTTTTGTTGGAAATAATGGTATAAATACTTTAGTAGGATCTGATCCTGTTCCTCCAAATGGAGGGGCGGCATTTCATGATACAGCAGTTTGGATTAAGCCAAGTGACTAAAAATTTATTTGAGGAAAATATATGTTAATAAAAAATAATAAAGAGTGGAATATATATAAAAATATTACTCCTGAAAAAACCTTTTTAAATAGAAGGTTTATATTAAAAAGTATGGGTTTTGCTGCTATATCTTCAAATATAATGATGCAAAATGCTTTAGCAGTAGAAAAATCTAATCCTAGAAATGATTTATATCCAGTAGATCAAAATAAAGAGTTTAATACAGAAGAGTTTGATATAAAAGGAGGTGCTAGAAAAATTACTACTGAAAAAGAAGTTACAAGTTATAATAATTATTTTGAATTTGGTACTACAAAAAATATTAAAAGAGGTTCAAGTAAGCTAATTACAAGTCCTTGGAATATTAGTTTTAAAGGATTAATTGATAATGAATTTGAAATAGATTTTGATGATTTGCTAAAAAAAGTAAGCTTAGAAGAAAGAGTATATAAATTAAGATGCGTTGAAAGGTGGTCAATGGTGGTTCCTTGGAGTGGTTTTCCATTAAAATCTATCATAAAAATGGCTCAACCTAAATCTGCTGCAAAATTTTTAGTCATGAAGACTTTTTTAGATCCAGATATTGCAAGAACACAAAAGCAAGACTGGTATCCTTGGCCTTATACAGAAGTGATAACAATTGATGAAGCAATGAATGATCTGACGTTTATTGCTACAGGTGTTTATGGAAAACCTTTGCCAAATCAAAATGGATCTCCACTAAGATTAGTAGTTCCTTGGAAGTATGGTTTTAAATCTATAAAAGCTATAGTTTCATTTGAATTTGTGTCTGAAAGACCTAAAACATTTTGGGAGGAACTTCAACCTAAAGAATATGGCTTTTGGGCAAATGTTAACCCAGAAGTTAGTCATCCCCGTTGGAGTCAAGAGCAAGATAAAGATATAGGTACTAATAGAATGTATCCAACGGAAATTTATAACGGTTATGGCAAATGGGTTGCTTCTTTATATAAAGATATGAATAAGTCCGATTTGCTATACAGGTAAGTTATTAAAATTCAAAATTTTTAACTTTTTCCAAAATAAAGTCTCTAAAAGCTGTTACTCTTCTAGTAGCTCTTAACTCAGATGGATAAACAAAAAATGCTTCTATAGGAGGACCTTCTATATCCTGTAGGATTTGTGTGCATGAGCTAATTTCTTTAACCATAACAGTTGGAAGAGCAGCTATACCAATACCACTTTCAACAGCTCTTATCATTCCAACAATATTATTTATAGAAAATACGGGTTGAAAATTAGCATCTAGTTTTGAAAGCATGCCAGTCAACCAATTAGTTCCAGGGAAAGGGATATTAGCGGAATCTCCATAACTAACTATTTTATGATTGAGAAGGTCTTTAACCGAAGTTGGAGAACCATTTTTTTTAATATAATTATGAGATGCAAATATACCCATATGTCCTGTAAAAAGATGACGTTGAATCAAGTCAGGTTGCCTAGGTGGAGATAACCTAATAGCTATATCTGCTTCTCTCATCCCAAGATCTAGTTCAGTATCACCAACAATTAATGTAAGAGATATTTCTGGATATTTATCTAAAAATTCATCTATATGTGAAGTTAGCCAAACAGAACCAAATGCAACAGTAGTAGTGACTCTCAGCGAGCCTTGAGGTTGTTCTTTATTTGTAGTCAATGAATTCTCTGCAGATGATATTTTTTCAAATACTTCATTTGCATATTTTAATAATGTTTCTCCCTGTGCTGTAAGTAATAGTCCTCTTGCATGCCTATGAAATAGCATAATCCCTATTTCTTCCTCGAGTTTTTTTATTTGTCTACTAGCAGCAGATTGGCTTAAATTGAGTTTTATACCAGCATGTGTGAAGCTTTGCTCTTGCGCGACATATCTGAATATTTTAAGCTTTTCCCAATCCATAATTAATCCTATAAAGGTTTTGATTTTAATGAAAGAAATTTTTCAGATTCTAATGCTGCCATACAACCATGCCCTGCAGCTGTAACGGCCTGTCTATAAATCTTATCTTGTACATCTCCTGCTGCATAAACTCCATCGATATTTGTTTGAGTACTATCACTTTTAGTTAAAATATAATTTTCTTCATCCATATGTAATTGTTTCAAAAATAATTTAGTATTAGGGTCATGTCCTATTGCAATAAATATACCATCTACATCTAATTTAGTTAATTTAGAATCAATAGTAGATTTTATTATAGCTTGCTTTACAACTAGGGGAGATTCATCTCCCCTGACTTCTTCTAATGTATGATCCCATATAACAGTAATTTTACTATTATTAAATAATCTATCTTGTAATATCTTTTCTGCTCTTAATTTATTTTTTCTATGAATTAGAGTAACTTTAGAGGCAAAATTGGTTAGAAATAAAGCTTCCTCTACAGCAGTATTTCCTCCACCAACTACAATTACTTCTTTGTTTTTATAGAAAAAACCATCACACGTCGCACAAGCACTAACTCCAAAACCTCTAAATTTTTTTTCTGTTGGTAAGTTCAGCCATCTAGCTGAAGCACCAGTAGCTATTATACACGCGTCTGAATAATATTCTTCTCCACTATCTAGTGTATATTTTTTAGGGTTAGAACTTAAGTCACATTTTATAACTGTCCCACTAACTAAAATAGTTCCAACAGATAGAGCTTGTTTCTCCATTTGTTCCATTAGCCATGGACCTTGAACAGTTTCTTCAAAGCCTGGATAATTATCAACGTCTGTTGTTATGGTAAGTTGTCCTCCAGGTTCTAAACCGCGAATTAAGACAGGACTAAGCCCAGCTCTAGCAGCATAAATTGCTGCTGTGCAACCTGCAGGACCGGAACCTAAAATTATTAATTTATGATGATTTTTATGCATACTAATTTTCCACTTATTAATTTTTTAAATATGTTTTTTTTATTATTTTTGCAATATTTTCTGATTCATTTATTGCTTGATACTTTAATTGTTTAATATTTTTTAGATTAGACTTATTTAGATATTGGGCAATTCCTTTTTTTATTAATAAATTATGAAATAATTTATGTTTTTTAATTGTAATATCATTAGGAGCATATATTAACAAAGGCTTTCCTGTAGCACACACTTCAGAGCAAATAGAAACAGAATCACCAGTTACAACAACTATATCAGCATAAGATAAGTAGCCATAATAAGGGTTAGGTTTTTTATGTTTTGGGTCCCAAAATACACTTTGAATTTTTAATTTTTTAATTTCATTTTTTATTGTTTCATATGCTTCTTTTGAAGTTCTTCTGCTAGTTGTTATTAAAAGGGAACCTTTATCATTTATAATTTCTTTTATTTCTATAAATAATTCTTTTATGTGAGTAGCAGTAAGCTTATGAAATTTTGTATCTCCTCCAATAATTACTGTAATTCTTGGGTGGCTTAATTTATTAAATTTAGTTTTCCATTTAACCTTAGATTCAGATAGTAATTTTTTATCAATAATGTTCGGTGAGGTTTGAATATTAATAACATTTTTTTTGTTATTAATATTATCGTGAATGGGAGTAAAAATTAAATCTAAATCTCTGTAAGGAAAAGCTGGCCACATTACTTGAATATATTTAGAATAATTATTGCTTTCTTTTTTTATCCACCTACCAATAGGAGCAGATTTTCTACCACATCCAATTATCAACTGAGGCCATGGTGGTTTAAACTGCTTTCTGTCATTAATATTTATATGTTTAATCGTTTTTTGTAATATTAAATTTGGAAGTTTAGATAATTTATTATAATTAAACTTCTTTGAAGTATTTTTTAACCCTAAAGCTTTTCCTATTCCAAGTACTTGAGAACAATTTCCTGGTCTATCATCTAATAGAAGCCATATATTATTTTCATGGTTTTTGTAATCCATTATATATATTGAATATTTAAAATTTCATATGAAGTTTTTCCACCAGGAGTATTAACTACGGCAATATCCCCAAGCATTTTGCCCATTAATGAACGAGCAACTGGAGAACTCACAGATATCAGACCTTTTTCTACATTTGTTTCATCTACTCCAACAATTTTATAAGTAATTTCTTTTTCAGTTTTTTCATCAATTAAATTAATGGTTGCTCCAAAGAGAATTTTATTTGATTTAATACTGCTAGTATCTATTACTTCTGCCCTTGTTACCTTATATTCCAGTTCTAGTATCCTTCCTTCTATAAAAGATTGTTGCTCTTTTGCTGCATGGTATTCAGCATTTTCTGATAGGTCCCCATGCTCTCTAGCTTCTGCTATTGCTTTTATAATATTTGGCCTGTCTTCTGATTTTAGTTTTTTTAACTCTTCTTCGAGTATAGCATAACTATTTGTAGTCATAGGCACTTTGTCCATAAACTTAATCCTCTTTATTAAACATAATATTTTAAATATACACTATATTCTCATATTAATAAATCTAATAAGATTGAATAGATTTTACTGTCAATTCATCTTTATTTATAGATACTATTGCTTCAGTTGCAGCTTTACTTCCAGCAATTGTGGTGTAATATGGTATATGTGCAGATAGTGCTGCTCTTCTTAAGGAGAAACTTTCTTCAATGGATTGTTCTCCCTCTGTTGTATTAAATATTATATGAACAAGTCCATCTTTTATAGCATCAACTAGATGTGGCCTGCCTTCACTAACTTTATTAATTTTTTTTACTTTAATATCATTTTTTTCAAGATATTTAAAAGTACCTTTTGTTGCAATGATATTAAAGCCTAAATCTATAAGCTTTTTGCATAATATTAATATTTTATTTTTATCTGTATCTTTAATTGAAATAAAAAGTGTCCCTGATTTAGGTAAATTAGCTCCTACTGCCATCTGAGATTTTGCAAAAGCTTCTCCAAAGGTTTGAGCTAATCCCATAGCTTCACCCGTTGATTTCATTTCTGGTCCTAAAAGAGAATCTACCCCGGGAAATCTAGCAAAAGGAAAGACAGCTTCTTTTACTGAGATTATTTTTGTCTTATTCCATGGTTTGATCTTAAAAGTAGATAGTTTTTCTCCTGCCATAACTCTTGCTGCAATCCCAGCGAATTGATTTCCAGTTGCTTTTGCTACAAAGGGTATCGTTCTACTTGCTCTTGGGTTAACTTCAAGAATAAATATTTGAGGTTTTTTTGTTTCTATGTCTTTGATTGCAAATTGAATATTCATTAACCCTACTACATTAAGCGCTTTAGATAATGTTTTAGACTGAAGTTCTATTTCTTTAATTACTGTCTTTGGTAGACTATGAGGGGGAATAGTACAGGCGGAATCACCGGAATGGACACCGGCTTCTTCTATATGTTCCATAATGCCTGCAACTATTGAAGTATTTTTGTCTGCAATTACATCAACATCTACTTCTATTGCATCAGATAAAAATCTGTCAATTAATATAGGGTTAGCTCCAAATAAAGTAACTATACTATTTATATATTGGCTTAATGATTCTTCATTATGAATAATTTTCATAGCTCTTCCACCTAGAACATAAGAGGGACGAACTAATACAGGGTAACCAATTTTTTTTGCTATTATTACAGCTTCTTTTGAAGATTTGCATATTCCATTTGGTGGTTGTTTTAACTTAAGTTTCTGTAAAAGTTTTTGGAATCTATTCCTATCTTCCGCTAAATCTATCATATCAGGAGAAGTTCCAATTATAGGAATGTTTTCTGCAGAAAGTGCTTTAGCTAGCTTTAATGGAGTTTGTCCTCCATATTGAACTATACACCCTTTTAATTTTCCTTTTGTAATTTCTTTTTTTATTATTTCTAAAACATCTTCTTCTGTTAATGGTTCAAAATACAACCTATCCGAAGTGTCATAATCAGTAGATACTGTTTCAGGATTACAATTAATCATAATAGTTTCATAATTTTTGGCTGATAATGAATAAGCAGCATGAACACAACAGTAATCAAATTCTATGCCTTGGCCTATTCTGTTAGGGCCTCCTCCTAAAATAATAATTTTTTCTCTATTAGAAACTTCTGTTTCATCAGTTATATCATCTTTATTTTTATAGGTTTCTTCATAGGTTGAATATAAATAAGGAGTTTTAGATTCAAACTCACCAGCACAGCTATCAATCTTTTTAAAACTAGGCCTAACATTATATTTTACTCTTAAATTTTTTATTCGTTCAGGTTTTATATTAAGTAATTCTGCTATTCTAATATCAGAAAAACCTTTAGATTTAATAAATTGAAGTTCTTCAAAACTATTGGGTGCTCCAGAAGCTTTAATAGAGTTTTCTATATCAATAATTTCTTTTATTTGTTCTAAAAACCAGGGATCTATTTTTGAATGTTCGTGAACTTCTTCTATTGAGAAATCTTCTCTAAAGGCTTGTGCAACATAAAGAATTCTTTCTGGACATGGCCTTGTTATCGCCGCAGATATAGATGATCTGTCTCCTCCTTTTTTATACCCTGGTATTTTTATATTATTAAAACCATCTAAATCTGTTTCTATGGACCTTAAAGCTTTTTGAAAAGACTCTTGAAAAGTTCTGCCAATAGCCATTGTTTCTCCAACAGACTTCATTGCCGAAGTTAACGTATTATCAGATCCTTGAAATTTTTCAAAAGCAAAACGGGGTATTTTAGTAACTATATAATCTAAAGCAGGTTCAAATGATGCAGGAGTTGTTTTTGTTATATCATTTTGTATCTCATTTAATGTGTAACCCACTGACAATCTTGCAGCAACTTTTGCAATTGGAAAACCTGTTGCTTTTGAGGCTAGTGCAGAAGACCTAGAGACTCTCGGGTTCATTTCTATTACTACCATTCTACCATCAATTGGATTTACAGCAAATTGAACATTAGAACCTCCAGTTTCTACTCCTATTTCTCTTAAAATGTCTATAGAAGCATTTCTCATCATTTGGTATTCTTTATCCGTTAAAGTGACAGCCGGAGCGATAGTGATTGAATCTCCAGTATGTATCCCCATAGGATCTATATTTTCAATAGAACAAATTATTATAACATTATCTGCTTTGTCTCTCACTACTTCCATTTCATATTCTTTCCAACCAATAATAGATTCTTCAATTAAGACTGAATTGACTGGGGACGCATCTAATCCGGTAGTAATTATTGAATCAAATTCATCTTTATTATAAGCAATTCCTCCTCCGGTTCCGCCAAGCGTAAATGAGGGTCTAATAATAAGAGGAAGTCCTATTTCTTTTAACGCTTTATCTGCTTCCTTTTTGTTTTCTGCTAGAACTCCTTTAGGAGTAGTTAATCCAATTTTTTTCATAGCAGTTTTAAAGAGCTCTCTATCTTCTGCTTTTTTTATAGCTTCTAATGAAGCCCCTATGAGCTCGACATTATATTTCCTCAGTATCCCTGATTCTGCTAAATTCATTGCTACATTAAGAGCAGTTTGACCTCCCATTGTCGGTAAAAGTGCATCAGGCTTTTCTTTTATAATAATTTTTGTCACCATTTCTGGAGTAATTGGTTCAATATATGTGGCATCTGCAAAATCTGGATCTGTCATTATTGTAGCAGGATTGGAGTTAATTAGAACAACTCTATATCCCTCTTCTCTTAAAACTTTACAAGCCTGAGATCCTGAGTAATCAAATTCACAAGCTTGGCCAATCACAATAGGTCCTGCACCAATTATTAGAATAGATTTAATATCATTACGTTTAGGCATATTTTACGTCTTTACTTTATTAATTTCATTATAAAATTTATCAAAGAAGCTATAAGTATCATGTGGGCCTGGTGATGCTTCAGGATGATATTGAACAGAATATATAGGTTTATTTTTTACCTTTAGACCTTCTACTACTCCATCGAATAAGGAAGAGTATGTTTCAACAACATTCTTAGGTATACTGCTTCTTTTTACTACAAAGCCATGGTTTTGACTTGTAATTTCTACTTTTTTATCTTTATTGGACTGAACGGGTTGGTTAGCTCCTCTGTGACCTGTTTGCATTTTTTCAGTTTTTGCACCTAAAGCTAATGCTATTAGTTGATGCCCTAAACATATTCCATATATTGGAATATTAACTTTAAATAATTTATTCAATAGATTATTTGTAATCTTACTAGTTGCCATGGGGTCTCCTGGTCCATTAGATAAAAATATCCCATCTGGTTTAAGCTTTACTATATCTTCATAAGAAGTATTTAGAGGTATAACAGTAATTTTAAAGTTTCTATCAGCTAACATTCTTAATATATTTTGCTTAACTCCAAAATCTATTACTACAATATGTTTTTTTGGTGAATTTTTATACTTATGAGTATTGATGTGAAAATAATTTTTATTATGATAACTTTTTTCTTTCCATTTATATAATTTTTTGCAGCTAACTTTAGAAGCAAGGTCTGCTCCTTTTAGTCCTGGCCATTCTTTTATACTCGAGATTAACTCAATTATCTTTTTATCAGTTATTTTTTCATTTACAATTATTCCATTTATAGACCCTTTATTTCTAACAAGAGATGTAATAGTTCTTGTATCTATCCCTTGGATACCAACTATATTTTTTTTAATTAACCAATTATTTAAGTCTAAGTCAGACCTAAAATTTGAGGGGCTTGTTATATTAGCTTTAATAATAACTCCTTTAGCCACAGGCGTTTCTGATTCGTTATCTATAATGTTTGTTCCGGTATTGCCAATATGAGGAAATGTGAAATTAATTATTTGATCTGCATAGGATGGATCAGTAATTATTTCTTGGTAACCAGTCATAGCTGTATTAAAACATACTTCTCCAATTGCTTTTCCTTTAGCTCCAATTCCATGCCCCCAATATATGTTTCCATTCTCTAATATAAGTAAAGCATTTTTTTTAATAATAAATTCTTTCAAGGGTATGGTTTTGGCGGATTTCATTTTTTTAAAATAGTCCATAATTTTAGTTTATATAAATTTTTTTATTTTTCTCTCTTGGAAAATTACACTAATCAAATAGCAGATCTTGGTCAAGATAAGTAATAATAAATATTTAAATTTTTTATAAATATAATATAGTATAAGATTATTAATTAATTAAGGATAAAAATTGTTAAGAAATGAATTTAAAAATGATTTACTGAGCGGCATGAAGGCTAAAGAAACTATTAAAGTATCTACTTTAAGGTTAATATTAGCTGCTATAAAAGATAGAGATTTGGAATCTAGAGGAAAAGGCACAGGAGATATAGTTAATGATACAGTTATATTAGAAATTTTATCCAAGATGATAAAGCAAAGAATAGAAACAGCAAAAGTTTATGAAAAAGCCGGAAGGAGCGAATTAGCCGATACTGAGAAAAAAGAAATAGATATAATTAATGCTTATATGCCTAAAATGCTTACTGCTAATGAGTTAGAAAAGGTTATAACTGATGCAATAGCAAATATTGAAGCAAAATCTCTCAGAGATTTAGGTAAGGTAATATCAAAAATTAAAGAAGATTATACTGGAAGGTGTGATTTTGCAGAAGTTAGTCAAATACTTCGTAAGCGTTTAGAAGGGTAATTAAGTTATTAAATGGCCTTATCAGATAATTTAGTAGATGTGATCCATGAAAAAATCTTATTATCTGATTTTATTGGTCGAAAAATAACACTTGTTAAAAAAGGCAATGACTTTTTGGGTTTATGTCCTTTTCATAGTGAAAAAACACCATCTTTTACAGTTAGTGATGATAAAGGTTTTTTTCACTGTTTTGGCTGTTCAGCACATGGAGATGTGATTAGTTTTGTAATGCAAAAAGAATCTGTTGATTTCAAAGAAGCTCTTAAAATACTAGCTGCTGAAGCCGGTATTAATATTAGAGACTATGGAGGCTTTGAAAAAAAAGTAACTAAAGAATCAATAGATGCTCATAATATAGTAGAAGTATCAAAAAATCATTTTGTGAGCATTTTAAATTCTTCTTTGGGAGGAAAAGTTAGAGAATATTTAAAACAAAGGAATATATCAGAAAAGGCTTATCAATATTTTGAATTAGGTTTTTCTGAAAATGCTTCAAATAATTTAATTTTATTTCTTAAAAATAAAAATTATTCATTAGAATCTATAATTAATTCTGGGTTAGCTAGAAACTCCATAAAAAATAATCAGACATATGATTTTTTTAGAAATAGGTTAATTTTTCCTATTCATGATAATAGTGGAGTAGTTATAGCATTTGGGGGACGAGGCCTTGGAGGAGTAGAACCAAAATATCTTAACTCTCCTGATACCATTCTTTTTAAAAAAAAGAAGATGTTATTTAATTATCATAGAGCTAAAAAATATGTCCAAAAACATAAATTACCGTTTATAGTTGTAGAAGGTTATTTAGACGTAATTTCACTATATCATATAGGTCTTTACGGAGCTGTAGCTCCTTTGGGTACTGCTCTATCAGAAGATCAACTAATTTTAATGTGGCGAATTTCTAATGAGCCTATAATTTGTATGGATGGAGATAAAGCAGGCTATCGGTCAGCAGTTAGAACTCTAAATATTGCTTTAGTTTTATTAAAACCTGGAAAGTCTCTAAGGTTTGTTTTTCTTCCTGAGGGAGAAGATCCAGATAGTTTAGTATTAAATAATGAGAAAGATAAATTAATTAATATAATAAATAATCCATTAGCTATGTTTGATTTTTTTTGGAAAAGTGAGACGGAAAATATTGTTTTGGACACCCCTGAAAGAAGAGCGGGTTTTAAATTGGCAATGGAAAAAAAGATTTCTTTAATACAAGATAATATTGTTAAAGCTGAGTATAAAAACTCTTTTTATATTTATTTTAATAAGTTCATTTTAAAAAGGACAACTAATAATAAAAACCTTAATAATAAATTTAATACAATAAATACTGAGTTAGATAAGTTAAATGCAGACAGAGTAAATAAAAAAATGTATACTAACTTTCGTGAAAAAAATTTAATTGAATCTATACTAAATAATTACAATTTATTAGGAAAAGTTTATGAAGAGTTCTCAATACTTATTTTTTCTAATAAAGAACTTGATCTTTTAAGAAAAGCATTAATTGGTTTATATCAAAAAAATGGCTACCTCTCAGATAAGGATGTAATTAGTTTAAAAGAAGATGTTAAGTATTTTAAAATATTTAATAATATTTTAAAATTAAATGACTGGACTAAAAGTAAATTTACTCCAGATTATGTTAAAAAACATGATGACTTGGATTATGTAGAAAAGTGTTGGTTAGAAGCAGCTAATTTGCAAAAAACATGGTATAAAAAAAAGAAATAAATATACTTAACTAAGTAATTTATTGATAATTATTGAAAGTAAATATAATTAGTTTAAAATAGTATTTTAAACAAATTATCTGATATTGAATAGAAAAATAAATTTATGGCAAAAAAAAAGAATAATAAGATAACTACGGATAATTCTGTTTCTGCAGACGATCAAATTACTGATATTAGCGAAGTAGAAGTAAAAAAGCTTATTTCTAAGGGTAAAGAGAAGGGCTATATTACCTACGATGAGTTAAATAGCGTATTGTCTCCTGAAAAATTCTCCTCAGAAAAAATAGAAGATATTCAAGCCATGATTTCAGATGTTGGTATTAGTTTAGTAGACTCTGATGATGAATCAAATGATTCGGATACAGAAGTCGTGGGAAGCGATACAACTAAAGGTGAAGCAGTAAAACCTTCTAATGCTTCAGATAATGAATTAGGTAGAACAGATGATCCAGTAAGGATGTATCTTAGAGAAATGGGAAATGTAGAACTTCTATCTAGAGATGGTGAAATTGCTATAGCAAAAAGAATAGAAGCTGGAAGAGATTTAATGTTTAGAGGTATTAGCAGAAATCCTTTAACTTTAACAAACATATCTAAATGGACTCTTCTATTAAAAAAAGAACAAATTACCATGAGAGAAGTAATAGACCTGGAAGCGACATATGGGGCAGGGCCGGATGGAGCAACAGTTAATAATCCTTTAGCAACAGCCAAAGTGGCTTCAACATTACAAGTAAATAATGACCATGAAACTGAAAAAAATAATGAAGATGAACGTAACGAAGATTCATTTAATTCTGAAGAACAAGAGGAACAGGACTCTCACGATGGAATGCCTTCTATTTCAGCATTAGAAGAAATTTTAAAACCACAGATTGTAGCTGCTTTTAATCAATTATCAAAATGCTCTAAATCAATGGATAAATATTGGAAGAAGTCCATTGTTAATAAAATAGCTGGAATAGATAATAAGATCACAGATCAAAATAAGTTTTTTAAATCTCAAAAAGAAGTTTCTGATATTATGAGAGGTTTAAGGCTTGATAATAAAAGAGTGGAAGAACTTATAGACGAACTATATGGAAAAAATAAAAGATTAATATTTTTAGAAGGAAGTCTAATTAGGCTGGCAGGTAAGTATAGAATAAAAAGAGATAAATTTTTAGAAGCATATTTAGGTCGTGAAATTAATAAAGATTTACTTAGAAAACTTTCTTTAATTAAAGATAAAGGTTGGAAAGATTTTATTAAAGCAGAAAGACCTCAAATTAAAGAGATTATTCAAGAGATAAAAAGTATAGTAGAGTATTGTAACTTAGATATTGCTGATTTTAAGGTATTAGTAAAAGCAATTGAGCGTGGAGAAAGAGAATCCGAGCATGCAAAAAAAGAAATGATAGAAGCCAATTTAAGGTTGGTTATTTCTATAGCAAAAAAATATACAAATAGAGGGTTGCAATTTTTAGACTTAATACAAGAGGGAAATATAGGTTTAATGAAGGCTGTTGATAAGTTTGAATATAGAAGAGGGTATAAATTTTCAACTTATGCTACTTGGTGGATTAGGCAAGCAATTACTAGATCAATAGCGGATCAAGCCAGAACTATTAGAATTCCTGTTCATATGATAGAAACAATTAATAAATTAGTTAGAACTTCTAGGCAAATTCTTCATGAAATAGGAAGGGAAGCTACACCAGAAGAATTAGCTGAAAAACTTGCTATGCCTCTTGATAAAGTAAGAAAAGTTATGAAGATAGCTAAAGAGCCAATAAGTTTAGAGACTCCAGTTGGTGATGAGGAGGATAGTCATTTAGGTGATTTTATTCATGATCAAAATGCAGTTATACCATTAGATGCAGCAATTCATGAAAATTTAAGAGAGCAAACAACACAAATATTAGCTTCTTTAACGCCAAGAGAAGAAAGAGTTTTAAGAATGCGTTTTGGTATCGGTATGAATACAGATCATACTTTAGAAGAAGTTGGTCAGCAATTCTCTGTTACAAGAGAAAGAATTAGACAAATTGAAGCAAAAGCGTTACGTAAGCTTAAACATCCATCTAGATCAAGGACTTTAAAAAGCTTTTTAGACGAGAAATAATTGATTTAGGGCCCGTAGCTCAGTTGGTTAGAGCAAACCGCTCATAACGGTTTGGCCGTAGGTTCGAGTCCTACCGGGCCCACCACTTATATTTAATAATAGATAATTTGCTATTTAGTTAAAATTAGGGTTAGTTATTAGATAAATATATTTGGGAGAAAAGTTATGGATGCAAAAGTTATATGGTTACTAGTATTTGTTGGACTTTATTGGTCTTATTGTGTGTTTTGGGGAGTTAAAGGTCATTTACAAGCAAAGACAGCAAGCGATTATTTTTTAGCAGGTAGAGGTATTTCTATCTGGGTATTTATTTTAGCTGCAACTGCAACTTCATTTTCTGGTTGGACATTTATGGGGCACCCTGGTCTAATTTATAGAGATGGCTTTCCATATGCATACGCTTCATTTTATGCAATCACTATTCCTTTTACAGGTGTAATGTTTTTAAAAAGGCAATGGATGCTAGGTAAAAGGTTTGGATTTGTTACTCCTGGTGAAATGTTTTCAGAGTATTTCAAATCTGATTTTATAAGAATTTTAATTGTATTAGTGGCATTAGTGTTTTCTGTTCCATATCTAGGAATACAACTAAGGGCCTCAGGTTTTTTATTTAATGTTCTTACAGATGGAATGTTTAGTGTCAATATCGGAATGTGGGCATTATCAGCTGTAGTTTTTATATATGTTGCTACTGGCGGGTTAAAAGCTGTTGCTTATGTAGATACAATGCAGTGCATTCTTTTAGCTGGTGGCATAATGGTAATAGGAATAATTACTTTAGTAAATATTGGAGGCTTTGGCACCTTAATAGATGGTGTAGCAGCTTTATCTCAAATAGATGAAAAATTAACACCTGATGGATATAGTCATTACATAGCTATTCCTGGTGTAATACAATACGTGAAAAGTGGAACTCAAGCAGTAGGTGGTGCGTGGACGGGAATAATGATTTTATCTTATATGTTTGCTTTAATGGGTATACAATCTGCACCAGCATTTACTATGTGGTCATTTTCTAATAAAAGTGTGACACCATTTGCTCCACAACAAGTTTGGGCTTCTGCTTTTGGAATTGGCCTTATACTAATGTCCTTTACAGCTATTCAAGGCATTGGCGCTCATTTTTTAGGAGCCGATGCAGCTATGTTGGCATCTCATCCAGAATTAGTAAATAATGTAATGGGAGCAGGGTTAGGTGGAGAAGATATTATGGCTACAGCAGGTAAGCAAGGAAATCTTGTGCCTCAGTTAATATATTTAATGTCAGATAGTGCTCCATGGCTAGTAGGTCTTTTGTCTGTATGCGCTTTAGCAGCTATGCAATCAACTGGAGCTGCATATATGTCTACTGCTGGAGGAATGTTGACACGTGACTTATTTAAAAGATTTTTAATGCCAAATGCTTCTCATAATCTTCAAAAAATTCTTGGTAGAGCTGGCGTAGGAGTTATAGTTTTAGCAGCTTTATTAGTTGCTACAGTTTCTAAAGATGCGTTAGTTTTATTAGGTGGTTTAGCAGTTGCATATGGTTTCCAAATGTGGCCTGCCCTGATAGCAATTTGCTGGTGGCCTTTCCTTACAAGAGCAGGGGTTTCATATGGATTAATTGCAGGATTAATTGCGGTTACACTTACAGAAAGTATAGGAGCAGATGTTTTTGGAATTACAGCCTGGGGTAGATGGCCATTAACTATTCATTCAGCAGGATGGGGAATAATTTTTAATTTAGGGTTAGCAATAATTATATCTTACTTTACTCAAAATAAAGCTGATACTGATCATAAAATGAAGTTTCACTCTTTTTTACGCGAACATGCATCTCTGCCAGCTGAAAAAAGAAGATTAATTCCAACAGCTGTCATAATAACCTTGTTATGGTTCTTTTTTGGAATAGGGCCAGGTGCAGTGATAGGAAATTGGATATTTGGAAGTCCATTAGATCCAAATACATGGGTATTTGGTATCCCATCTATTTGGGCATGGCAAATCTTATTTTGGCTAATTGGTGTTTATATGATGTGGATGCTTGCTTATAAAATGGAAATGTCTACACCTCCTAAAACCTTTGATGCTTTAGTAGATGATATTGGTGATACATAGGTTTAATTAATAAATAAATTATAGGCTTTCATTAAATTGAAGGTCTATAATATATAAGGTGTAAAATGCCAAGCGAACTATTTTATTTATTAAGTGTGACCTTACTTGCCCTTTTATTATATTACCCTGTAAATAAATTAATTTTTATCTTAAGTGTAAGAAGATATGAAAAAAAAATAGGAAACTCTTTAAGTGATGAAGAGTTAAGAGGGCAGCTAATAAGATCACGTTTTATAACAATCATTTTAATTATTTTTTTCTCTTCTCTTTTTAATTTAAATCATTACTAAAAATATTGGTTATTTATTAAAATGAAAACACATGATCCCGTATATATAGTTTTAGTTAGAATAAGTATCTTTCTATTTATACTATTTACAGGTTGGCTTATGTGGGATCACTTTATAAATAGGCCAGCAGAAGTAAGATATTACTTAAGTGGTAACACTGCTTTTAAAAATAAAAAATATAATAGTTCTTTAGAGTATTACTTAAAAGCTTATGAATCTAATAATATGGATGTATATATAATTGAAGGAATAGCTAGATCCTATATGCAGCTAAAGAATTATGATGATGCTATGAAATACTTCTATAAAGGAATTAAGTTAGACTCTAATTTTGCTCCTACATATGCTAATCTAGGTGTTTTATATGATAGAAAAAAAGATTATGATAACGCTATAAAATTTTATGAAATAGCTTTATCTCTTGATCAAGAGTTATATATAGGAATGCATTGGATAGATAGGTTGTTATATGATGTTAGAGAAAAACCGCCTACAATTGCCGATAGGTTAGATTATTTAAAAATACAGATGTCTTTACCAGAAGATAAAAGGTTATTATCAGTTGAAGAAATTGATCAGCAGCAGATAAATATTGAAAAGTAGCTATATAACTTTTAGAATATCCACCAAAAACACTCTTAAAAAAAACATTAATGCAATGCATCCAAATAATAGACGAACAAAGTCTTTCTCTCCCTCTTTATCTCTATAAGTTATGCCATGCCATGCGATTAAACCTGTGACAAAAACAAATATCCAATTAGTTAGTTCTTCCATCATATTTATTTGTATATTTCTATTATAAGTAATAATTTAATTTATATGATTTTAGATAATATACTTATAGATGGTAATAAAAAAGCAAAAAATTTATTAATACTAGCACATGGAGCAGGTGCTCCTATGGATTCTGTATTTATGAATACTATGGTTAAAGGTATAATAGATAGAGATATACTAGTAATTAGGTTTGAATTTCCATATATGACAAAACGAAGATTAGGAAAAAATTCTTTTCCTGATAAAATAACTTCTCTGTGTTTGTTTTATAAAGATATATTTTATAAAATTAAAAGTATTTATTCAAAAAAAAATATCTGGATAGGAGGCAAGTCAATGGGAGGAAGAGTAGCTGCAATAATTAGTAGTGAAATAAATGTGAAAGGAGCAATAGTATTAGGTTATCCATTTCATCCAATAAACAATAAGGATAAATTAAGGCTAGATTGCTTGCAAAGTAGTGGTCCACCTATTCTAATAATTCAAGGAACTAGAGATAAATTAGGAAGTATTAAAGAAGTTAATAATTATACTTTACACAATAAGAATTCTCTATTTTGGATAGAAGATGGTGATCATTCATATAACACTTTAAAAAAATCTAAATATAATTCTGAAAATTCTATAAAAAAGGCTTATTTTAAAGTATCAGATTTTATAATTGAGAATAAAACTAATTAAGCAAGTCCTGTTTTATGAAGTATACTTTTTTGTTTTAGCTCTAATTCTTGAATATCAAAACCTTCTATTAAGTTTTCAATAATTTTATGCCAGTTAAGTTGAGCATTTAGATGCATAAAAACAGATCCAAGTCCGACGGCGGCTCTATCTATTAAAACAAATTCTTTTGGTGGACTGATCCCACCTAATTTTTTTAACTCTTTATAAACGTTTGAAGCAATATCTTTACCATTTTTGATAGCTTTAGGGTCTTGTATATATCTTTTCTTATTTTCTAATAAAGGTCCATAAATATAAGCAGCCCATATATTTAATACTTTTATCAAATCTTTATTTAAGTTGTTAAAACCCCAAGCTTCATAAGCCTTTATAGCTAGTTCTTGATTATTATCTCTCATTGCAATATATAAATCTATTACAGCTTTAACAAACTTAGGTGGAAATACTCTTATGCAGCCAAAATCAAGTAAGTTTATACTTGGCTTTGTGGAGCTTATATTATTTACTTGATAGTTACCNGGATGTGGATCTCCATGAATTATTCCATATTTATAAAATGGGATATACCACGCNTTAAATAATGTTAAAGCAATATGATTTTTTATTTCTGGCTCAGATTTTTTCCAATTCATAAGAGAATCACCTTCTAACCATGTCATAGTTAAAAGTTTATCTGTAGATAACTTTTTAATNGGTTTAGGTACAGTAATATATTTTTCATTACTAAGTATTTCATCAAAAAGAATCATATTTTTGTATTCTCTATTATAATCTAGTTCTTCTTTTAATCTATTTGTTAGTTCTTCATATATCTCTTTTGTTTTAATAGTTTTATCCCATGCGCCATATATAGAAAAAATTAATTTTAATTGTTTTAAATCTGCATCAACTATGGATATCATATCTGGGTATTGTAATTTGCAGGCAATATCAATTCCATTAACTTTTGCTTTATGAACCTGACCTAATGAAGCNGCTTTTATAGCTTTTTTATCGAATNCTTCAAATTTTTTTATCCAATCTTTACCTAATTCTCCTGCCATTCTTCTTTTTACAAAAAACCATCCCATTGAAGGAGCTTCTGATTGAAGGGTTTGAAGTTTTTCTGCATATTCTTTAGGAATTGCATCTGGAATAGTAGATAGTAATTGAGCAACTTTCATTAAGGGACCTTTTAATCCACCTAAAGCATTTAATATATTATCTGCATTTTTGTTAATATCATTGTTGCCTATTATTTTATTACCAGCCATACGGGCTGCTATACCCGTCATTCTACTGCTAACNCTAGCATACCTTTTAACTTTNCCCGTTAATGTAGATTTATTATCTTTCATTTATAAAATTTTCTATACTTGTNATACTGTTAATACGTTTACAAACATCTANTAGATTTAGNAAGTATTATTCAGCAGCTACAGAAGCAATAGGATCATATTNTTTTGAATTCCAAGATTCTANAAGTTGTTCCCTTTTTAAGGCAGCTTTTTTCATATGTTCTTCTTTAACATGTCCATAACCTCTAATCATTTCTGGAATAGAAGCTATTTGAACTGCTAATGGTAAATTTTTCGAATTTACTTCTTTTAATATTTTGTTCATATCTTCTTTATATTGAGATATTAAAAATCTTTCCATTTTTCTTTCTTTTGTTTTTCCAACAGGATCTATTATAGTTCCTCTTAAAAACTTTAATTTAGAAAGACCTTTAAATACTGGTAATATCCAAGAACCTATAGTAATTTTTTTAAGTTTTCCTGTATGTGGATCTTTAGGCGCAAATAAAGGAGGAGCCACATGAAATTTAAGTTTTAAATTTCCTTCAAATGCATTATTTAATTTTTCTTTAAACTCACCATTAGTATATAATCTAGCAACCTCATATTCATCTTTATAGGCCATTAATTTTGATAAATATTTAGCAACAGCTTTAGATAAATCATCCTTACTATTATCTAATTTTTTTTCAGCTTCTATAGTTTTTTTGACAAAATTTACATAAATATTTGCATATTTTTTATTTTGATAGCTGCTCAAAAATGAAGTTCTATCTTTAATTATTTCTGNTAATAAATACTCATCATTGTTTACTTCAGTATTAGGCATAAATGGAGCTGCCTCTTTTTCAACATATTGTTGATCATGTGCTGCCATTCTACCCCAGCGGAAAGCAGATAAATTCATATCTATTGCCATATTATTAAGTTTTATTGCTTCTTCCATGCTTTCAGGTTTTACAGGAATAAGCCCTTTTTGTAGAGCATATCCTGTAATAAACATATTTGAAGCTATAGAATCTCCAAACATTGCAGTAGAAATTTTTATGGCATTAATAAAATTTGTTTCCTTAGAAGACTTTTCTATAATTTGACGAATTCTCTTGCCTCCAAAAGAGTGATCNGGATCTAATACAAACCCTGCAACTGGTGTTTCATGATCATTAATAATTGATTGAGTAGAATTTATATTCATCAACTCTCTGACTGGACTTGAAGCNACCACAACCATATCACAACCTAAAATTAAATCAGCACTTGTTTTACCTACTTTAACCGAATGAATATCTTTAGGAGAAGAAGCTATTCTAATATGGCTTAATACAGCTCCGCCTTTTTGTGCTACACCCACTTGATCTAANACACTTACACCTTTATTTTCTATATGNGAGGCCATACCTATTAGAGCTCCAATGGTAACTACTCCAGTTCCTCCAATGCCTGTNACTACTATATCAAAAGGTTTTTCAATGTTTATTTCTTTAGGGTTTGGTAATTTATTAAATATATTCATTGGTAAATCAGATGCAGGNGTAACTTTTCTTTTTTTAATTTTAGCGCCTTGAACTGTCACAAAAGAAGGACAAAAACCATCTACACAGCTAAAATCTTTATTACAAGTNGATTGATTAACTTTCCTTTTTCTTCCAAGNTTAGTCTCTAAAGGTTCTATTGAAACACAGTTTGAGGTTTTAGAGCAATCTCCGCATCCTTCACATACCAGATCATTTATAAAGCTTCTTTTATCTGGGTCTTCCATTAATCCTCTTTTACGACGTCTTCTTTTTTCAGTTGCACATGTTTGATCGTAAATCATTACAGTTACNCCTGGCCAAGTCCTNAACTCTTTCTGGACTTGGTCTATTTCACTTCTATGATTAATAGTGGTGCCTTCTGCAAAATTAGTATTTATCCCATATTTTTCTGGTTCATCACTAACAACGGCTATTCTTTTAATTCCTTCTCCAAATAATTGATGAGATATTTTAGCGGGTGTTGGGACTCCCTCTGCAGGTTGTCCACCTGTCATAGCTGTAGCATCATTAAATAATATTTTATACGTAATATTAACTTTTGCAGCGACAGAAGCTCTAATAGCCAAGATGCCAGAATGCGTATAAGTTCCATCTCCTATATTTTGAAATATATGATCATCTTCTACAAATTGAGACATTCCAATCCAANTAGCTCCCTCACCGCCCATATGCGTGAAAAGGTCAGTATCTCTATCCATCCATGCAGCCATAAAATGACAACCTATACCAGCCATAGCTTTACTTCCTTCTGGCACCTTAGTAGAGCTGTTATGTGGACATCCTGAACAAAAATAAGGAGTTCTATTAGCTATACCTTGAATAGCTGCTGTATCAGGTTCATTTTGCTTTATAATTCTTAATTTATTTAAGATCTTCTCGTCTTTATTAGTTTTTGTTATTCTTTCGGCAATTATTTCTGAGACAAAATCTGGNGTTAGCTCTCCAGTAGAATGTATAATTTCTTTATTATTTTCATCACGCTTACCAATAATTCTTTTAGGTCTATTAGTTTGATTATACATAATCTTTTTTACTTGATCTTCTATTAATGGCCTTTTTTCCTCAAAAATTATTACCTCATCCATTTCTGAGCAAAAATCTATTATACCTGAATCTTCTAAAGGCCAAGGCATACCTACTTTAAATAAATNTAGACCTAGTTTTTCAGCATAAGTNTCATCAATATTTAAATCTGATAAAGCTTGTCTTACTTCAGCATAAGCTTTTCCTGTAGATATTATACCTATATTCTTATTACCTTTTGACCAAATACTATGGTTGATATTATTAGTTTTCACAAATGCTTTTACAGCAGGTAATTTAATATTAGATAGTCTAGTTTCTTGCACTAAAACTTCATCAGGCCATCTAATATGAACTCCATCAGCAGGCATTTCAAAATCNGGTNTCTTTATTTTTATTCTATCTAAATCAACATTTACAGAAGCCGAACTATCCATAGTTGCAGTAACACATTTCATTGATACCCATACGCCTGCATACCTTGATAAGGCAATACCTAATAAACCATAATCTAAAATTTCCTGAACATTTGAGGGGTTTAATACAGGTATTTGTGCGTCTACCATTGCATATTCACTTTGGTGAGCTAAAGTCGAAGATTTAGCTGTATGATCATCGCCAAGAAGTGCTAAAACTCCTCCGTTTGGTGATGTTCCTGAGCAGTTTGCATGTTTAAATGCATCACCAGACCTATCCACTCCTGGTCCCTTACCATACCATATTCCAAATATTCCATCTTTAGTACTTTTTGATATTAGACCGGCTTGTTGTGATCCCCATACTGCCGTAGCTGCAAGGTCCTCATTTAAGCCAGATTCAAAGTTTATATCATTGTTTTTTAAAAATTTCTTAGCATCCCATAAACCTTTGTCATACATNCCAAGCGGAGAACCTCTATATCCTGAGATAAAAGCAGCTGTATTTAAATTGTTTTTTTTATCTCTTTGCCTCTGGATTATAGGCAGTTTAACTAAAGCTTGNGTTCCTGTAATATAAACTCTACCAGATTCTAATGAATACTTATCATCTAAAGATACTTTTTGTTTTAATTCCATAAATAACCTTTTATTTAATTATAAATTAAAAAAAANTNTATAATATACCTCAANTCAATACAATAGGTTTTATAGCATAGCAGNANTGTATATTTANCTTTTTANAAAGCNTAACATATTATAAACTATTTTAAAATTTAATAAAATTAATTTTTAATCATTAATTTTATTACTCTGAATTATAGTATATAACATTTATACATTATTAAAGGGTAGATTAGTAAGTTATGACTATATTAGTTACAGGAATTGCCGGTTTTATCGGTTCTCATTTAGCAAAAAGCCTTCTTAAAAGAGGAGAAAAAATTTTAGGTATTGATAATTTATCTAATTATTATGATGTAAATTTAAAAAAGGATAGATTAAATAACCTTAAAGCATATAAAAATCTTACTTTTGAAAATATAGACATAGCTAATTATGAAGAATTAGAAAAAGTCATAAAGCAATATAAAATTTCTAAAGTATGCCATTTAGCCGCGCAAGCNGGAGTTAGATATTCATTAGAAGCTCCTATGGAATATATAAAAAGTAATATAGTAGGACATTTAAATATATTAGAAATATGTAGAAACTTAAATATTAAAAATTTAGTTTATGCATCATCTTCCTCTGTTTATGGAGGTAATACTAAAGTGCCTTTTTCAATAGATGACAGGGTTGATACGCCTGTTTCGTTGTATGCAGCAACTAAGAGGGCAGATGAATTAATGTCTTATACCTATAATCATCTATATGGAATTAATACAATAGGACTAAGGTTTTTTACAGTTTATGGCCCGTGGGGCAGACCAGATATGGCAACTTGGATATTTACAAAAAGAATTATAAATGGGGACCCTATTGAGGTATATAACAATGGAGTTATGGAAAGAGATTTTACTTATATTGATGATATTATAAACGGTACTATATCAATATTAGATTCATGCAAAGAAGAAACAAATCAGAATTTTTCTAANGTGTATAATATAGGTAATAATAAACCTGAAAATTTATTNGATTTTATTTCTATAATTGAAGANTATATAGGCATAAAAGCAATTAAGATTATGAAACCTTTACAAAAAGGAGATGTTGCAAACACTTATGCAGACATTAGTGCAATAAAATCAGATTTTAATTTCACNCCTCAAACAAAATTNATAGAAGGTGTTCCAAAATTTATAGATTGGTACAAAGATTATCATAANNTATAAAATTTAATGATTATGAAATTTACTACTAAGCTTATCTATTCTNTCACTTGATTGTTNTTCTTGATGTTTATCTTTCCAATCNTTGTAGGGCATTCCATAAACNAGCTCTTTTGCNTCATCATAATTGATTTCTAAGTTNTTTTCTTTTGACTCTTCAGAATACCACTTTGANATACAATTTCTGCAAAAACCNGCAAGTTCCATTAAATCTATATTNTGTATATCTGGGTTTTCTTGAAAATGCTTTAAGAGNCTTCTAAAAGTAGCNGCTTCAATTTTTTCTTTAATANNTTTATCCATAATTATTGTCTCCAATTATTTNTNTTTATATTAAAATAAGTTAATATTTTTTGCAAAAGTATAATAAGGTTCTCCTATTTTTAATTGAGAATAAAAAATTGCTTCAGAAATATTTTTTATTAATTGGTTATATCTTTCTAAATTTTTTTCTTCAAATATATCATTTCTTATTTCTATAGAAATAAAAGGCCTTTTAGACTTTTCTCCATGAGTTGTCATTGTGTGATTAACATCATCGTAACCACTATAAGGTTTATTTTTTCCAATTTTAAAATTATTATTTTTTATTAATGATTCTATTAATGGTTTATATAAGGATTGGTCTTTTCTATNTAATAACCCTATATCCCANGGTCTTTTTTTTTTGTCTTTCATAGAAGGGGTAAAAGAGTGAATACAAATTAAAGCAGTTTTGCAAAAAAATAATTTATCCATTTTTTTTAATTCATATGACAATTTTGTATGATAAGGATTATGNAATTGATTTATACGGTATTGATAGTCTTTTGTAGTTAAATTGACATTACTTGGAATTATAACTTCATCGCTGTTTTCAGGTATCAAATTCTTATGATTTNCTTTTCTATTTAAGTCTATTAAAAGTCTTGAGTACTTTCCTAAAATAGCGCTTGTATTNAATCGNTTTGATAATACTTTTGTTAATTTTTTTGCACCTATATCAAAGGCAATATGNCTATTCAAAACAGTTTTATCTAAGCCTAATTTATTATACTTTTTAGGTATTAAATTTGAGGCGTGATCGCAACAAAATAATAATGGTAGTTTTGGGTTTTTTATTATAATACTTTCATAATTTTTATTAANCATTAATATTNCCANCNTAAATNTTATTTAAAATAAGTAGTTTATCAAAAGATATAATTACGTCANGGTATAAGTCTAATGAAAAATATATATTATAAAAAAATACTTTTAGATATGTTTGATCAAGCAATCCAAGTTTCTCATCCATCTAACATTATGAAAAAGTATATTCCAGAAAGGGAACCTTCTGGAAAAGTTGTTATAGTTGGTGCTGGAAAGGGTTCTGCAGAAATGGCTAGAGCTTATGAAGAAGAATGGTACAAAAAAGGCTATAAAGAACTATCTGGATTAGTCATTACTCGTTATGGCCATAAAAAAGAATGTAAAAACATAAAAATTATTGAAGCTTCTCACCCTGTTCCTGATGAAGCAGGATTAAAAGCTACTATGGAAGTAATAAAATTAATTAAGACACTCAAAAAAGAAGATCTATTAGTTGTGTTGATATCAGGTGGAGGTTCTTCATTATTGGTTGCTCCTATGGACGGTGTTTCTTTATTAGAAAAACAAGACTTAACAAATTCTTTACTTAAATGTGGAGCATCTATTTCGGAAATCAATTCTGTTAGAAAACATCTCTCCATAGTAAAGGGAGGACATTTAGCCTCTTACGCTTTTCCTGCAAAAGTAATAACTTTAGCAATAAGTGATGTGCCAGGAGATGATTTGGGAGTTATTGCTTCAGGCCCTACATATCCGGATAGTACTACTTGTTTAAATGCTTTAGCTGTTTTAAAAAAATATAATATTTCTTGTTCAAAAAATATTTATGAATCTTTGAATTCTGAAGTAAATGAAACGCCGAATAAAGAGGATAAGATATTTGCTAGAAGTGAGTTTAAGTTAATTGCTAAGCCGCAACAAGCTCTTCTAGAGGCTGCTAAGGTATCTGAAAAAGATATATTTTCTTCATTAATATTAAGTGATTCTATTGAAGGAGAGTCTAATGACATAGGTAAGGTTCATGCAGCAATTGTAAACCAGGTTAATAAATTTTCACAGCCAGCTAAAGCACCACTGTGCATTTTATCTGGAGGAGAAACAACTGTAACAATTAAAAGTTTAAATGGAAAAGGGGGAAGGAACACTCAATTTCTACTTTCTTTAGCAATTGCATTGGGTACAAATAATAATGTTTATGCTATTGCATGCGATACGGATGGTATAGATGGAAGTGAAAGTAATGCTGGTGCATTATTATTCCCAGATACAATGAAAAGAGCTCATAAATTAGGCTTAAACCCAAAAGACTATTTAGAAAGAAATGATGCTTACACTTTCTTTTATAAATTAGGTGATCTTGTAGAGACAGGACCTACCTATACGAATGTAAATGATTTTAGAGCAATATTAATAGTTTAAAAATATTAAACTATCCTTGTCTTGCTTTTAACCTAGGATTTTTTTTATTAATAACAAAAGTTTTACCGTGACGTTTTATTACCTTACAGTCTTTATCACGCAATTTAGCACTTTTAAGAGATTTTAAAACTTTCATATTACTTTCCCATATGTTTATATAAAAGAACGTTTAAACTTCCTTTATACTCATGTCAATATTATCTATTATTTTTTATCTATAAGTCGCTTTGAAACCATGAGAAATACGGCTGCAGCTAAAATAGCTGATATTCCTTTGGGACCTAACCCATTTGCTATTAAAATAAAATTATCGGCAACACTCATTGGAAAAACACCAGAGCTTTCACCTAAAAGTAAAAATAAAACTAAACCAGAAATAGCTACTGCTATTCCCAGTTCGGCTAAATCCCATATAAATTTATTAATAAGTTTAATTTTTTCAGAATATTTTTTTAGCATGTTATTCATTTTAAACTCCCTTTATATTACGCTCTACTTAATACTTAATAAAAAGTAGAGCGCATATAAATAGCTAAATAAACTATATTTTTAGCTTAAGTCTTATTATTTTCTTCCGAAAAGCCATAGTATAATGCCGACGGCAATTAATCCTGCCAAACCACCATTACCTAATCCAGAAACTAGATTCTGAATATTAGCAACAACATTTCCGAAAAAAGACATGTTAGTTCCACCGACCAAAAGTTGAACAGCTATTGCTAATGCTAATAGCCCTAACGCTAAGTCAGTTAAAGAGCCCACTGCTCCTTTTATTGTGTTTATTAGTGACATATAAAACTCCCCTTGTTTATTAAGTCGAATCA
>NYVM01000008.1 GCA_002684605.1 Candidatus Pelagibacterales bacterium
CACATCTAGCGAAGAAATCCTTTTAGGGGGAGCATCTAAATAATCAAAAGCATTTAATGTAACCTGAGAAATAATTTCAGCTCCTATGCCTGAACTCATCCAACCTTCTTCAACAGAAATGATTCTGTTAGTTTTTTTTACTGAATTAATAATTGTTTTAATATCCAGAGGTCTTAAAGTTCTTAAATCTATTACTTCAGCACTAATATTATATTTTTCTAGTAAATCAGCCGCACCTAAAGCGGCACTGACTCCTCTTGAAAATGCTGTAATTGTGATATCTGAACCTGGTCTTTTTATACTAGCTGAACCAATAGGAATACTATAATCAACATCTGGAACTTCAAACACCTCATTATATAATATCTCATTTTCTAAAAATATTACTGGGTTAGGGTCTTGAATAGAAGCACGAAGTAAACCTTTTGCATCAGTACTATCATATGGAGAAACAACTTTTAAACCAGGTATATTTGAGAATATTGAGCTTAAGTCGTGACTATGTTGTGCTGCAACTTGCAAAGCAGAGCCATTTGGTCCTCTAAAAACAATAGGAACATTTACAAGTCCTCCTGACATATAATTTGTCTTTGCGGCAGAATTAATAATTTGGTCTATTGCTTGAAAAGCAAAATTCCATGTCATAAATTCTACTATAGGNTTCAAACCTGAAATNGCCGCACCAATAGCTAAGCCTGTGAAACCTGCCTCAGTAATTGGAGTATCAATAATTCTTTTTTCTCCAAATTCTGCTAGTAATCCTTGGCTAACTTTATATGCACCCTCATATTCTCCAACTTCTTCACCTATCAAAAAAACATCAGAGTCTGCTCTCATTTCCTCAGCAATAGCATCTCGTATTGCAGTTCTAACTGCTAATTTTGTCATTTTAAAACCTAACTCGATAAAACATTATTATACAATTCTTCTTCTTTTGGAACTTCTGCCTTCGTAGCTTTTTCAGCTAACTCAGAAATTTCTAACCTAATATTACTATCAATTTTACTTAAATCTTCCTCATTAAATATTTTTTTAGTTAATAATTGATTTTTTATATATTCTATTGGGTCTTGTTCTTCTCTCATTTTTTGAACTTCTTCCCTTGTTCTATACTTAGCAGGGTCAGACATAGAATGACCTCTATACCTATATGTTTTCATTTCCATTATAATAGGACCATTCCCTTCTCTAACCCATTTAACTGCTTTTAAACCNGCAAGATAAACCGAAATTGGATTCATTCCNTCTACAGNAAAACCTGGAATCCCAAAAGATTCTCCATGTTTACTTANATCATTTCCAGCACTAGCTCTTTTTGTAGAAGTGCCCATACCATATTGGTTATTTTCTATACAAAATATAACAGGCAACTTCCATAGTGCAGCCATATTATATGATTCATATACTTGCCCTTGGTTAGCTGCTCCATCCCCAAAATATGTTAGCGATAATGACTTACTTTCATTATACTTAAAAGTAAAAGCTATCCCTGTACCAATAGGAACCTGTGCTCCTACAATGCCATGGCCTCCCCAAAAATTTTTACTTGGATCAAACATGTGCATTGAACCACCTTTACCTAAAGATACACCATCTTTTCTACCCAACAACTCACATAATATTTTATATGGTGATGCTCCNCGTGACACCATATGTGCATGACATCTATAGCCTGTAATNACAGCATCATTCGGCCTTATTGCAGCTTCCATTCCAACTGAAACTGCTTCTTGNCCTATATATAAATGACAAAACCCTCCTATTAATCCTAAACCATATAATTGACCAACTCTTTCTTCAAAACGCCTTATGTAAAGCATTTTTTTATAAAAACTTTTAATCATATCTGAGGTNATTATATCTTTACTGAAATCATTATAAGTATTTAANAAATTACTTTCAGAAGAATANCTTTCTTGAAAATTATTAATTGACATACCTGGNGGTAAGAAACCTAATGGGACCTCTAGNCCCGATCTAACTAGAAGCTTAATAATAGCAGACTTCCATCTATCTGGAATACCNTGTTGTTTCCATGAGTACACTGTTTTCTCGTTAAGTGACTGATTTGTATATTCACTTAAAGCTTTAGCTAAACGTCTACCACCACCTAAATCTGTAATTAATGAAGAAAAATTTTTATCCTGTGTCATANAGAATAAATTATATCAAATAAAGAATAAGTCAAATAATTACTATTCTATACTCAGAATAACCTCATCTTCACTAGAATAACCTAATTTAGTCCTGACTAACTCATCTAATAGATCTATATTTTCCTTAGAATTATTTAATTTTAGTACCATCAATTCTTTAAATACTAGTTCTTTTTCTTTTTCTGAAAGAATTTCTGAACTTTGCTTTACAAGCTCAATCTTGTCTGCCAATGGACTCAAAGATATGCTTCCATTTAANAAATGAAAGATAAAATATGCTACNGCAAAAAATATGCAAGTCTTGATAAATATATTTTTAATTAATATATAATTTTTACTGTCTATCGTATTAGAACCAATCATTTTTATACTGAATCATTTACAANGAAATTAGTCAAGTTTATCTATAAAAAANNTTATTNTTATTATANGAAGCTTTGCTACCNAGGAATTCTTCAATTCTAATCAGTTGATTGTATTTAGATAGTCTATCTGACCTTGATAGTGAACCTGTTTTAATTTGTCCTGCATTTGTTGCTACTGCTAAATCTGCAATAAAATTGTCCTCTGTTTCACCTGACCTATGGGAAATCATTGATGTATACGAGGCTTCAGTTGCCATATTTATTGCTTTTATTGTTTCTGTTAATGTTCCTATTTGATTTAATTTTATTAAAATTGAGTTAGCAATNTTTTTGTTTATTCCTAATTGCAACCTAGCCGTATTTGTAACAAACAAGTCATCTCCTACTAATTGAACTCTATCTCCCATTTTAGCTGTTAGTTTTTTCCATCCTTCCCAATCATCTTCTGCTAAACCATCTTCTATAGAAATTATAGGATATTTTTTACTTAAATCATCTAAGAAATATACTAATTCTTCAGAATTAAACTTTTTATTTTCTCCATCTAATGTATAAATTTTACCATCATAAAATTCTGTAGAAGCCACATCTAAAGCAATAGATACATTTTCTCCAGGTNTATAGCCTGCTTTTTCTATAGCCTTCATAATATAATTTATAGCTTCACTATGGCTTGATAAATCCGGAGCAAAACCACCTTCGTCACCAACTGCTGTAGAATAACCTTTATCAGTTAGGATTATTTTTAAGGATTGGAAAACCTCTGCTCCACACCTTAATGCTTCACTAAAAGAACTAAAACCATAAGGAACTATCATTAATTCTTGAAAATCTAATTTNTTATTTGCATGCACACCACCATTAATAATATTCATAAATGGTATTGGTAGAANATTACTTGCTTCATTACCTATATATTTAAACAAAGGTATATTTAAAAAATTAGATGCTGCTCGAGAGCATGCAAGTGATACTCCTAATATACTATTACCGCCTAAATTACTTTTATCTTTTGTGCCATCTAGTTCAATTAAGATATTATCTATACTTTCCTGGTCTAAAATGTTTGTACCTTCAAGAGAACTTGATATTTTAGTATTTACTATTTCTACTGCTTTTTTAACTCCTTTTCCAAAAAACCTACTATCATTATCTCTTTTCTCAACAACTTCATATGCACCTGTTGATGCACCTGAAGGAACAGATGCTCTTCCCTTAATGTTTCCTTCTAAAAAAACATCTACTTCTAGAGTAGGATTTCCTCTGCTATCAATAATTTCTCTTCCATGTATTTTTTGAATAAAACTCATTATTATTCCAATCTATTTACTATAAAATATTTTTTGCAACTTTATCATGTTTAATTAAAGTTTCTAGTAGTCCTTTTACCTTATTTAAAGGCATCATATTAGGGCCATCACTCGGAGCATTATCAGGATCTTCATGCGCTTCCATAAATATTGCTCCAACCCCTATAGCAGCTGCGGCAGTTGCTAAGGTTGGAACAAATTCTCTTTGACCACCTGATTTTTCACCTAATCCACCTGGTTGTTGAACNGAATGTGTTGCATCAAACACAACAGGATATCCAATTTTTTTTAAAATTGGAATAGACCTAAAATCAGATATTAAAGTATTATATCCAAAACTAACTCCTCTTTCACATATCATAACTCCCCCACTTCCGTTATTAACTATTTTATCAACTACATTTTTCATATCCCAAGGTGCTAAAAACTGTCCTTTTTTGACCATAATTGGCAAGTTAGTTTTAGAAGCCTGGATAAGTAAATCAGTTTGCCTACATAAAAAAGCAGGAATTTGAATAATATCAATAACATTTGCTATAATGGGTATTTGTTCTTTTTCATGAATATCTGTAATAACAGGACATCCAATAACTTCTTTTATAGAAGAGAATATTTCCAAGGACTCCTCAATCCCAGGACCCCTTGAAGAATTAAGAGATGTCCTGTTAGCTTTATCAAATGAAGATTTATAAATAAACTGCAAACCTAAAGAACTACAGATTTTTGCTAACTCTTTTGCTGTTCTTAGTGCATGCTCCTTACTTTCTATAACACAAGGCCCTGCTATTAGAGTAAATTGCTTATTATTATTTATAAGTAAATCTTTAACTTTGACATCTATGCTCTTATTCATTTTTTTACTTTGTTTTCTTTGTTGCCTCAATAAAAGATTTAAATATAGGNTGAGGTTTAAATGGCCTAGATTTTAGTTCTGGATGAAACTGTACNCCTAAGAACCAAGGGTGTGCTTTTAACTCTATTATTTCTGGCAATGACCCATCTGGAGATTTACCTGAAAATATTAAACCTTTTAAACTTAATNTTTTTTCATATTCTGCATTTACTTCATAGCGATGTCTATGTCTTTCTTTTATATTAGCGCTTTTATATATTTTATATGCCAATGTATTTTTTTCAATTTTGCACGGGTATGCTCCAAGCCTCATAGTACCACCAACATCAGATTTTTTTGATCTAATTTCTTTTTTTCCTTCTCGTAACCATTCTGTTAATAAGCCTATTACATTATTGTCAGTATTTGCAAATTCAGATGAATTAGCGTCTTTTAATTTCAAAACATTACGAGAAAACTCTATAACAGATAACTGCAAACCCAAACATATACCTAAAAAAGGTATCTTATTTGTACGGGCATACTTAATTGCATTAATTTTACCTTCAATACCTCTTTCCCCAAATCCACCAGGAACAATTATAGAATCTATACCTTTTAGNTCTTTATTAATATTATTATTCTCAAGTATTTCAGAGTTTATCCATTTAATATTAATTCCAATATTATTTGCGAGCGCACCATGTACTAGAGCCTCATATAAAGATTTATATGCATCTGGAAGGTCAGTATATTTTCCAACTATTCCTACAACTATAGTACTCTTTACATTATATGCTGCTTTAACAATATTCTTCCATTTTATAAGGTTGATATTCTTAGGTTTAATAGAAAAATGTTTTAGAACTTGTAAGTCTAATTTTTCCTTATGATAGACAATAGGTACACTATAAATATTATTTACGTCTAGTGCTTGTATCACATCCTTGGAGGACACATTACAAAACAAAGCAATTTTATCTATTTGATTAATATCTATCTCTCTATCACACCTACATAAAAGAATATTTGGTTGTATCCCAATTTCTCTTAATTCTTTTACAGAATGTTGTGTAGGCTTTGTTTTCTGTTCATTTGATGTANATATATATGGAACTAAAGTAAGATGNATATATATTNCTTTCTTTTTACCNACTTCATTNCCAAATTGCCTAATAGCTTCTAAAAAAGGCAGACTTTCAATATCTCCTACGGTTCCTCCAATCTCCACTATAATAAAGTCTGTTTTTTCTATATCTTTTATAATAAAAGATTTTATTTCATCTGTGACATGAGGAATTACTTGGACTGTACTTCCTAAANATTTNCCTTCACGTTCTTTATTAATTACATTTTNATAAATTCTTCCAGTTGTAATGTTATCACTCTGTCTAGCAGGTACTCCAGTGAATCTCTCGTAATGCCCTAGATCTAAATCTGTCTCTGCACCGTCATCTGTAACAAATACTTCACCATGTTGATAAGGACTCATAGTTCCTGGATCTACATTAATATAAGGGTCTAATTTTTTTATTCTTACTGAATAACCNCTAGCTTGAAGTAATGCACCTAAAGCGGCTGCAGAAATACCTTTACCTAAAGAAGAAACAACACCCCCTGTAACAAATATATACCTTGAATTATGCATAAATCACCTTGATTATATATAACTGCAATATATACAGCATAAATTATTCTGCTTTTGGAGGAGTAAGACTATCTTCAACTTCTTCAATTTTAATCAAGGGAGAATCAAATTCAGAATCAATTGTATTTAATATACCATTTTCATCTTTATTAGATCTACTTTCTATTATTGCTAATACCAAACTTGTAACCATAAAAAGAGCTGCAAAAATTGCAGTCAGTCTTGTTAAAAAATTTGCAGAACCTTGGTTACCCATAATCCCACTTAAAGACATACCTCCGCCTAATCCACCTAATGCTCCTCCATCACTTCTTTGTAAGAGAATAAATACAATTAAGCCTAATGCTAGTAAAACATGAACTGCTAATATTATATCTGCCATATCAAATCCTATTCTATAATAATTATTATTAATTTACCATTAAACAAATTTCTGAAAACTCTTCTGCTTTTAAAGAAACCCCACCTATTAATAGCCCACCTATGTTAGTACATGAAAAAATTTCTTTTGCATTACCTTTATTAACAGAACCTCCATATAAAACTTTTATACTATTATCCATTTTATTGTCAGATAGCCATTTTTTTATCATATTAAGCATTTCATTAATAGATGCGTTATCTGGGATTTTTCCTGAACCTATTGCCCAAATTGGTTCATAAGCCAATACACAATTATTTTTATGAATATTTTTTGGAACAGATTCATCTAATTGCTTTTTTATAACTTCCAAAGCCTTTCCATCATCTCTAGATTTAGAATCTTCACCAACACAAATTATTGGTATTAAATTACTATCTAAAGCACTATTTGCCTTACATAAAATGTCTTTGTTAGATTCTAATTTTCCCAACCTTCTTTCTGAATGACCTACTATAACATATTTACACCCAGTATCAAACAGCATATTAGCAGATACATCCCCTGTATAGGCACCAGATTTATGCATACTACAATCCTGTGCTCCTAAGCTTAAAATACTATTTTTTACTATCTTATTAACAGAGTCTAAACAAATATGACTAGGAAATATTGCAATATCACAATTTAACTTTTTATTAACTAAATACTTAATTATCAAAGAAGATAAATTTGTTGCTTCCTCTATATTACAGTTTAACTTCCAATTTCCTGCTATCAACAAAACAAACCCCACTAAAATCAAAAATAATAATTTGTTTTAACTTATAAATAAAGATACAACAAAAGATTAAATATATTTTTATATATGCTATTTATAAAGAAAATAACAATAATAATATATTATAATATAATTTAATGATGGAAAATATAATGCTAAACACTTTAAAAAGTAAAATTAAGTCAATTTTTTTNAAATTATTCCTCCTATTGCTAGCNGCAAGTTTTGCATTNTGGGGTGTAGGTGATATTTTTTCATCAAGAAATAATCCTGAAGTAGCAAAAGTAGGAGAATTAGGCGTTACTGCAAATGAATTTATAGAAACATATCAAAGGATTATTTCTGAGCTAAACAAAAATACAAATGGACAAATAACAGAAGAGGTTGCTCTATCTTTAGGCTTACCAAGACAAACACTAGCACAATTAATTAATGAAAAAGTTATAGATATAGAAGTTGATAAAGCAAATATTACTGTACCTGATGAACACTTAAAAAAATTAATTCTTTCATCTAACATGTTTAAAGATCAGTTTGGTGCATTCAGTAAACAGCAATTTCAATATGTATTAAGGCAATTAGGAATGGATGAAGAAAAATATTTTAACGAAATAAAAAAGTCTATTTTAAGAGATCAAATTAGATCACCTTTTTCTTATTCTAATGACTTATCACCCATCGTTAAACAAATTTATTACAGCATAAGGAATGAAAGCAGAACTGTAAAAGTTATTAATATTCCAGTATCTACATATAAGGCATCTATTACTCCATCAGATACAGCAATTCAAGATAAGCTTATTAGAGATAAAGAATTATATTCAAAACCAGAATTAAGAAGTTTTTCTTTTATTTCATTAAAACCTGATGATCTTTTAAATACTATAAATATTGATGCTGCTGATTTAAAAACAGAATATAACAATTATCCTAATAAATATAATACTGCAGAAAAAAGAGAAGTTTTTTTAGTGAACTTTCAAGATGAAAATGAAGCAAGCGAAATATTTAAAAAAATGAATAATAATATTGAAGAATCCAACCTCTCAGAAAAGTTTATGAATGTAATAGAAAATAATACAAATAAAGACCCAGAAGAATCAAAACTAGGTTTAATAGAGTTTAAAGATTTGCCGAATGAAGTGTCTTTAAGTATTTTTAAAGCTGAGATAAATAAGATCGTAGGACCAGAAAAAACTCCTTTTGGTTGGAGATTATTTATAGTAAGCAAAGTTATACCTGAAGTAACTAAAACATTTGAAGAAGTAAAAGAAAAAATTGAGAAAGAATTAAAAGTTAATATAGCTATAGAAAAAATGTATGATCTAGGAAACACTTTTTATGATGAAGTAGCGGCAGGCAATAATATTCAAGATGCTGCAATGACAATTGATGCAAAAATATTAAATTTTAATAATGTAGATATGAATGGTATGGGAGAAGATGGAGAAATAATTAATGACTTACCTCCATACCCAGGATTAATGCAAACAGTATTTGATGCCAATATAAATGAGCCTTCAGAATTAATTAGTACTATTGGCAACACAATATATGCCATACAAGTAGAAGAAGTAATACCTCAAAGAACAATGTCTTTTAATGAAGCTAAAGAAATCATTATAAAAGATATTCAAAAAATAGAAAGTCAAAATTTAGCACTAAATACCGCCGAAGAAATAATTATAAAAATTAACAACAACCAAGACATAGAAACATTAACTAATGAATACAATTTAATAGTATTAGAAGCTAATAATGTAAAAAAAGATGGATCAGGTTCAGAAGGTATTCTTAATGAAGAAGCACTGAGTGCTATCTTTGATATTAAGAAAGGTCAAATTACAAATGCAATTAAGTATAATAATACATACATAATTGCTAAAGTAGAAGACGTAAGTCCTGTTAATGAAATTAATAATGAAGATTTATTAAAAATTAATTTAAGCGTTTCTCAAAGTATAGCTAAAGATATTCAAGACCTATTTATCAATAATATTACAAAAGAACAAAAAATTAATGTTAATGAGAAATTATTAGATAGTTTATTCCAAAACAATAGTTAAGAAATATGATGTATCAACCAGATTATAAGATTTTTAAAAAGATACTAGATAAAGAAAAATCCCACGTAATTTGGACAACACTTGTTGCAGACCTTGATACTCCTGTTTCAGCAATGATAAGGCTTGGAGAGAATACACCATATTCTTTTCTTCTAGAATCTGTCGAAGGTGGAAATACGAAAGGAAGATATTCTATCTTAGGTTTAAACCCTGATTTAATATGGAGATCATATAAAAATAAAGCAGAAATTAATTATAATCCTGAGATATCTATAAATAATTTTATTCCTGATGATAAGGAAACATTTGCCTCATTAAGGCATTTAATGAAAATATCTAAAATTAAAATTCCAAAAAATTTACCTCCGATGTCTTCTGGATTAGTTGGATATTTGGGTTTTGATAATATAAAATTAGTAGAAGATATACCCTCAAATAATCCAAGTAGCCTAAAATTACCAGACGGCATTTTTATAAGGCCTAAGATTATGATTATATTTGATGCAGTTGAAGATAAAATGACTATAATTACTCCGGTTTATGTGAATAAAAAAAATAACCAAAGTAGNAAAGAACTTTATCANAATTCATGTAAATATATTGATAATATTATTAATTTATTAAAGAGACCTATTGATAACAAACATTTTAATAAAGAAAAAAATAATAATAAAAATAATGATATAATCTCTAATTTTACAAAAAGCCAATATCTAAAAATAATACAAAAAGCGAAAGAGTATATTGTTGCAGGTGATATATTTCAAGTAGTTCCTTCGCAAAGGTTTCAAATGCCTTTCAACTTACCTCCATTTAATCTATACAGATCTCTTAGAAGGTTAAACCCTTCTCCATTTTTATATTATTTAAATTTTAATGACTTTTCTGTAATAGGATCAAGTCCTGAAATATTAGTTAGGGTAAGAGATAACAAAGTAACTATTAGACCCATAGCAGGAACAAGGCCTAGAGGNAAAACTACAAAAGATGATAATGCATTAGCAAATGATCTTTTAAATGATCAAAAGGAAATTTCAGAACATAGAATGCTTTTAGATTTAGCTAGGAATGATGTAGCAAAAGTATCAACTTCAGGAAGTTTAAATGTTACTGAAAAAATGATTATTGAACGCTATAGTCATGTAATGCATATAGTTTCCAATGTAGAAGGAAAGAAGCTTGATAATGTAGATTATTTAGAAGCGTTACTCTCTGGTTTTCCTGCTGGAACAGTCAGTGGTGCTCCAAAGATAAGAGCAATGGAAATAATAGATGAACTAGAAAACGATAAAAGAGAAGTTTATGGAGGATGCGTTGGATACTTTTCATCAGATGGAGCAATGGATACATGCATAACATTAAGAACCGCAATTGTTAAAGATAATAAAATGTATGTACAAGCCGGAGGAGGTATTGTAGCAGACTCTAATCCTGAAGATGAATACCAAGAAACTGTTAATAAAGCCAAAGCATTATTTAAAGCAGCGAATGAAGCTCTGAGATTTGCAAATGACTAATATTTTGAGAATAGAATAAATGTATATATTAATTGATAACTATGACAGCTTTACTCATATAATAAGACATTACTTAGATAAGAATAATACCAGTGTAGAAGTTTATAGAAATAATGTTATTTGTGCAAAAGACATAATTAAAAAAAAACCAAAAGGAATTATTATTTCTCCTGGCCCAAAAACTCCCAATGAGGCTGGAATTAGTCTAGAATTAATAAGATTAGCCTCAAAAAAAATACCAATTCTAGGTATATGTCTAGGCCATCAAGCTATAGCACAGGCTTACGGCGGGAAAATAATTAGAGCAAAAAATATAATGCATGGTAAATTAAGTATCATTAATCATGATAATAGCTTAATTTTCAATAACATACCTCAAAACTTTCAAGCTACAAGATATCATTCATTAATTGTTGAAAAATCTTCTTTACCTAAAAATTTAGTAATCAATGCAACTTCCAAAGATGGATATATAATGACCATTACAGATGTAAACGCTAAAGCATACGGCCTACAGTTTCATCCTGAAAGTCATGATACTGAGTATGGCTTTAAATTAATTAATAACTTTATAAAAATATGTGAAAAAAAATGAATCCTATTAACAGGATAATGCCTAAATTAATGGATAACATTGACTTGTCTCGAAATGAGTCTGAAAATGTTTTTAATTACTTAACATCTGGAGATGCCTCAGAAGTGGAAATGGCTGCTTTTTTAGCAACTTTATCTGTAAAAGGATCTTCTTCTGAAGAGTTGATAGGAGCAGTAAATTCCTTAAAGCCTTATATTATAAATCCATTAAAATTAGATATAGAAACTATAGATATTGTAGGAACAGGTGGAGATGGATTAAAAACATTTAATATATCTACTGCGGTTGCATTTCTTGTTGCTTCTAATGGCCTATTTGTTGCAAAGCATGGTAATACAGCTGTTTCTTCAAAATCAGGAGCATCAGATGTATTAAAAGAGCTTGGAGTCAATATAAACATAGAAGGAGGTCTCCTAAATAAGTGTTTAAAAGAGGCTAATATGTGTTTTTTATTTGCTCCAAATTATAATAAAGCTTTTAAAAATGTAGCCAAAGTTAGAAAAGAACTTACTTTCAGAACAATATTTAACTTATTAGGCCCATTATTAAATCCAGTTAGGGCTAAAAGACAATTATTAGGTGTATTTTCAAACAAATATTTAAAAGTTCTTGCCAAAACCTTGCAGGCACAAGATTCTATAAAATCATGGGTGGTTAATGGTTCTGATGGTATGGATGAAATAACATTAACTGGTAATTCACGAATTGCAGAATTATCTAATAATAAAATAAAAGAATTTGAAATTAATCCTAAAAAATATAATTTTACTCTATGCAGCCCTGAATCCTTGATGGGAGGAGAACCTGCATATAACGCAAAAAAAATGCTTCATTTATTTGAGGGAGAAAAAAGTTCATATCGAGATATAGTGGTTTTAAATACAGCGGCAGCGTTTTGTGTGGCAGATAGCGTTAATAATTATGGAGATGGAATAGAATTAGCGCAAACACTTTTAGATGAGGGTAAAGCATTAAATACATTAAATAAATTAATAAAAGTAAGTAATCAATAAATGTCAGTTTTAAAACAAATATGTGATAATAAAATCTTAGAAGTAAATAATCTAAAGAAGAAATTTTCTAAAACACAATTATTAGAAACAATAAGAATGCAAGAATTGCCTAGAGGATTCAGAAAAGCGTTAAATAATAAACTTAAAAATAATAATTATGGATTAATTGCAGAAATAAAAAAAGCTAGCCCATCAAAAGGATTAATTAAAAGTGATTTTAACCATGTAAAAATAGCTGAGGATTACTTTAAAGGAGGAGCAGCATGCCTTAGCATATTAACTGAGGAAAAATGGTTTAAAGGCAGCATAAATTATTTANTAGATGTAAAAAAATATACAAAACTGCCTATATTAAGAAAAGATTTTATATTNGACCCATGGCAAGTATATGAAAGCAGAAGTATTGGAGCTGATTGTATATTAATTATATTAGCAGCTGTTAATAATACTCTAGCAAAAGAATTAATTGATGTTTCAAATAGTTTAGGAATGGATGTTCTTGTAGAAACTCANAATGAAGAAGAAGTTCACAGAGCAATAAGCTTAAAAGCGAGTTTGATAGGTATAAATAATAGAAATTTAAAGACTTTAGAGATAGACCTAAATAATACTATAAAGCTCTCTAAATTAATCCCTGATAGTTGTGATATAATATGCGAAAGTGGATTAAATAATAATANTGANCTAAAAGATATGGAGAAAATTGGTATTATGAGGTTTTTAGTTGGTGAATCATTAATNAAAAGTGATAATATTGAATTAGCTACTAAAGAATTAATAAAAAGATAGTGAGAATAGCATGAAAAAAGATAATAAGTTTACGCATTTTGATAACGATGGAAAAGCTATCATGGTCGATATATCAGAAAAAAATGTAACAGAAAGATTGGCCTCTGCCATATCAAGTATCAGTATGAATAAAGAAACGTTAAATATGATTAAAAATGGTAGAGCAAAAAAAGGAGATGTATTAGGAATTGCAAGAATTGCAGGAATTATGGCTGCAAAAAAAACCTCTGAATTAATTCCTTTATGTCACCCAGTATCTCTTTCNTCAGTATCAATAAATTTTGAGATCGATGATAGTATGAATTCGGTTAATATAATCTGTAATTGTAAATTAAATGGTAAAACAGGCCTGGAGATGGAAGCTCTCACAGCAGCGTCAATAGCAGCCTTAACTATATACGATATGTGCAAAGCAGTAGATAGAGAAATGACAATTACTAAAACTCAACTTACCTATAAATCAGGCGGNAAATCTGGGACCTTTAAACGAAATGATTAAGGTTGAAGAGGCTATTAAAATTATTACTTCAAAAGCTAGCTCTTTTAAAAAAGAGACTATATCAGTAAAAGACAGTTTATCTAGAGTCAATTCTAATAATATATATGCAAATATTAATAGTCCTCCTAAAAATGTTTCTTCTATGGATGGCTTTGCCTTAAATATTTCTGATATTAACAATATAAATAAAAAAACTATTAAAATAATAGGAGAATCTGCTGCTGGTAGTCCTTACTTAAAAAAATTAAAAAAAAATGAATGTGTAGAAATATATACAGGAGCTGAGGTTCCTNATGGCGCAAATTTAATACTATTACAAGAACGAGTAAAAATTAAAAATAGTCACATAATTAGCACTTCTCAAAATTATATAAAAGGACAGTATATTAGAAAAAAAGGCAGCAACTTTAAAAACGGGTCTTTGATTATAAAAAAAAATAGTCTGATTACGAGTAGGGTTCTAGGGTTAATAGTATCTGCTAATCATATTAAGATTGATGTTTATAAANAACCANATGTAGCAATACTTGCAACAGGCAACGAGCTTATAAACCCTAATAAAAATATAAATAATCGTATTATATCCTCTAATACTCCTTTGCTGATATCTTTGATAAATTTATTTGGGGGTAAAGCTCACGACCTTGGAATAGCAAACGATACTTTAAAGTCCCTTGAAAATAAACTCATTAATATAAAAAAATTCGATATATTAATTACAACTGGTGGAGCGTCAGTAGGAAAACATGACTTAGTTAAAGATGCCTTAAAAAAATTAGGTATGCAGCTAATATTTTGGAAAGTTGCAATGAGACCAGGAAAACCTCTTATATTTGGTAAATTGAATAAAACATTAATATTAGGCTTTCCAGGTAATCCAGTTTCTACATTTGTTAGCGCTTTAATTTTTTTAAGACCCTTAATCAATAAATACTTATGTATTAAAAATAATCATTACATTAGAACAGGTCAGCTCATAAAACCTTTAATTGCTAATGATGAAAGGGAAGAATATTTAAGAGCTAAAATATTATTAGAAAATAATATATACAAAGTAGAAGCACTTATAGGGCAAGATAGTTCTATGACATCTTACTTAAGTAATGCTAATGGATTAATAATTAGAAAACCTTTTGATAAGGCATTAAAACAAGGCAGNAAAGTTTCCATATTAGTTTTTTCTGATATTCACCCTANCATTTAATTTCTTATAAACTTGACACAGCTTATAAAATTAATGATAAATGTTTATGCTTTGTTCTAATTATATTGATTGGNAATTAAATGCTTACTGAAAAGCAAAAAGAATTATTAGATTATATAACTTTAACAAATAAAAAACGTGGTATATGTCCCTCTTATGAAGAAATGAAAAACAGATTAAACTTAAAGTCAAAATCTGGTATTCATAGAATAATTTCAGCTTTAGAAGAAAGAGGATTCATTAGAAAACTTGCAAACAAAGCAAGAGCCATAGAAGTAATAGAAACAAATATATCTATTTCTAAATCTCAAGATATTACAAATAGAGTTATAGAGATACCACATTATGGTAAAATTGCTGCTGGAACTCCTATAGAAGCAATTTCAACAAGCTCTTCTTCAATAACTACCCCTCTAAATATGATTGGAGTGGGAGAGCATTACGCACTGGAAATATCAGGAGACTCCATGATAGACCTTGGTATAAACAACAAAGATATAGCTTTAATAAAAAAATGCAAGATAGCAAATAATGGAGAAATTGTAGTAGCATTAATAGATAAAAGTGAAGCAACACTAAAAAAATTTAAAAAAACATCTTCAAATATTGTACTTATTCCCGCAAATGATCTATATCAGACACAAACATACGAATATTCTAGGGTTGAAATACAAGGTATTCTAGTTGGAATTATGAGAAAATACTAATTCTTANATAATTCATCTAATAAAAATAAAAATATAATAATTTAACTTGGTAGTATTGATATGAAAGTAGTTACAAGATTTGCCCCCTCACCTACGGGTTTTCTTCATATAGGAGGAGTAAGAACAGCTTTATTTAATTGGTTGTTTGCAAAACACCATAATGGCTCTTTTAAATTAAGAATAGAAGATACAGATATAAAAAGNTCTACAGATGAGGCAAAGGAAGCTATAATTAGATGGTTTAAAGTGGTTAGAACTTAATTGGGATGATCAAATAGTTTATCAATCAGAACAAATAGAGAGACATAAAGCTATAGGAAAAGAGCTCTTAAAGCTTGGGTATGCTTATAAATGCTATTGTTCACCTGAAGAGCTTTCTGAGATGCGAGAATTAGCTAAAAAAGAAAAAAGAGTACCTAAGTATAATGGAAAGTGGAGAGATAAAGACATATCTGAAGCTCCTAAAGATATAAAACCAGTTATTAGAATTAAATGCCCACAAACTGGCACTACAGAAATAAATGATATTGTTCAAGGAAAAATAGTTATTAATAACAGTGAATTAGATGATTTTATTATTTTAAGATCTGATGATACTCCTACATATATGTTATCAGTTGTGGTAGATGATTACGATATGGAAGTTACACATGTTATAAGAGGAGATGATCATTTAACAAACACACTGAGACAAAAGCATATCTACTCAGCTTTGAATTGGAAGCTGCCTATTTTTGCTCATATACCATTAATTCATGGAATGGATGGTGGTAAATTATCAAAAAGACATGGGGCATTAGGAGTAGAAGCATATAGNGATATGGGTTATTTGCCAGAAGCTATGCTAAATTATTTACTAAGGCTAGGTTGGTCTCATGGAGATAAAGAAATAATATCTAGAGAAGAAGCTATAAAATTATTCAATTTAGAAGCAATAGGAAGGTCATCTGCTAAATTTGACTTGGATAGAGTTTCTAGCCTTAATGCGGTTTATATAAANCAAAAAAGTAATAATGAATTAGCTTTAAAAATAAAAAATATATATAAAAATAAAGATGTCGTAATTGAAGATAAGCATTTATTATTAATTGAGAATGGAATGAATGGCTTAAAAGCAAGATCAAGAACTTTAAATGAGCTCGCGGAAATGTCCAGTTTTTATATAGAATCCTCTCCTATAATATTAGATGACAAATCTAAAAAAGTATTAAATAAAGATGCAATTGAATTATTAAAAAGTTATCATATACATTTAAGTAAATTAGAAATATGGAAAGAAAAGAACATAGAAGATGATATAAAACTATATTGTGAAAAGAATGAATTAAACCTTGGCAAGCTTGCACAGCCATTGAGAGCAGCAACAACAGGAAAATCAGTCTCTCCTGGTTTATATGAACTAATGGAAGTATTAGGGAAGACAGAAACACTTAAAAGAATAATAAACATTAATAATTAATACTTCAAATATTGCATAGTTAGATTAGATAACTATAATGCAAATTCTAAAATAGATGTTTAAAAATTGGAAAATGTATGTCTAATAAAAAATCAAAAGTTGCAAATTTAATTCTTCCCAACGGAAGAAAATTTGAACTGCCTATTCATTCGGGCACTATAGGTCCTGATGTAATAGAAATTAAAAAATTATATGCTGACACTGATCATTTTACATATGACCCTGGTTTTACAAGTACCGGATCTTGTAAATCAGACATAACATATATTGATGGCGATAAAGGAGTTCTATTACATAGAGGTTATAGAATAGAGGACCTTGCAGAAAATTGTGACTACTTAGAAGTTGCTTATTTGTTATTAAATGGTGAACTTCCTAATAATATCGAAAAAAATGCTTTTGACAATAAAATTACAACTCACACAATGGTGCATGAACAATTAGCTTTATTCTTTAGAGGTTTTAGAAGAGATGCCCATGCAATGGCGGTAATGTGCGGTGTCGTTGGTGCATTAAGTGCTTTTTATCATGATAGCACAGATATAACAGACCCAAGTCAGAGATTAATTGCTTCTCATAGGTTAGTAGCTAAAGTTCCAACTATAGCAGCTATGGCATATAAGTTTTCTCTAGGGCAGCCTTTTATATACCCTAGAAACGATTTAAATTACTCAGAAAATTTTTTAAATATGATGTTTTCAGTTCCAGCTGAGGAATATAAAATAGATCCTATACTTTCTAAAGCTATGGATAAAATTTTAATATTACATGCCGATCATGAACAAAATGCTTCTACATCTACAGTTAGATTAGCTGGTTCCTCTGGTGCTAACCCATTCGCATGTATTTCAGCAGGTATAGCTTCATTATGGGGTCCTTCTCATGGAGGTGCCAATGAAGCTGTAATACACATGTTAAATCAAATTCAACAAACAGGTAATGTTTATGAATTTATAAAAAAAGCAAAAGACCCTAATGATCCTTTTAGATTAATGGGTTTTGGTCATAGAGTTTATAAAAATTATGATCCAAGAGCGACTGTAATGAAAAAAACAGCTGATGAAGTGCTTAAGGCTGTAGGAAAAGAAGATGAACCAATGTTTAAATTGGCTAGAGAACTAGAAAAAATCGCTTTGGAAGATGAATATTTTATTGAAAAAAAATTATATCCTAATGTAGATTTTTATTCAGGTGTCATACTTCAAGCTATGGGATTCCCTGCGAGCATTTTTACAGTTCTATTTGCTGTGGCTAGAACAGTTGGCTGGGTTGCGCAATGGAATGAAATGATTGAAGACCCAGAACAAAGAATTGGAAGACCAAGACAGCTTTATACAGGAGCTGCTGAAAGAGATTTTATAAATATAAAAAGTAGAATTTAGTATTATCTCTCAATTAATTCAATACTATAACCATCAGGGTCTTTTATAAAAGCTATTAAAGTAGTTCCATGCTTCATAGGTCCTGGCTTTCTTATTATTTCCAATCCACTATTTTCTAGGTCATCACACAAATTATAAATATCTTCCACACCTATTGCTATATGCCCCCAACCATTTCCTATATCATATGCCTCAGTTTGTTCCCAATTATAGGTTAATTCTAAAACAGTATTATTACTTTCAGGGCCATAACCCAAAAAGGCTAAGGAAAACTTCCCACCAGGAAAATCATTCTTTCTTATTAACTGCATGTTAAAAAATTTAGTATAAAAATCTATAGATTTATCTAGGTCCATTACTCTAATCATAGTGTGTAAATATTTAAATTTTTTTTCTATCATGATAAACTCCCAAAAATATCACTAATAACTTAATTAATATTAATATAACTTAAAACAGATTTAGCTGCTATGTAACTAGGATCATTAGTACCACTTTTTAATTCATTAATAGCTATTTTTAATTTTTTAATTTGTATTTTATTTAAGTTGTCATCATCTAAATAATTTTTAATTATGCGATAAATATTCAATTCATTAACATCTTGCTGAAATAATTCAGGTATAACATTTTCTTTTAGTATAATATTTATTATTGTAGCAGTTTTAACTTTAACCATAGCCTTTAGTATAAACCATGTAATGAAATGCAATTTATATACTACTAGCATTGCTGTGGATGCCTTTGCTAGTTCCATAGTTACCGTGCCTGAAGCACATAATGCAAAGTCTGCTTTAACATATATATTATACCTTTCATCATGACTACTAGTAATATAAAAATTTAAATTAGTATCTTTAAAATATTCCATAATAATAGTTTTATATCCAGGTAAAGTAACAATATAAAATTTAATTTCTTTATAATTTTTATTTAATAACTCAGCAGCTTTAATAAAAACAGGCATTAATTTTTTAATTTCACTTATTCTACTACCAGGTAAAATTACAATTTTCTTTAAAGCTTTTTCAGTTAATGATTTTTCTAAAAAATATTGATTATTATTATAATAATCATCAAAAGCAATAGGATGACCAACAAAAGTTGTACTAAGCCCCTCTTTTATAAAAAATTTTTTTTCAAATGGAAAAAGAACTAATAAATGATCTAAAAATTTAGTAATTTTTTTAGCTCTGTAACTTTTCCATGCCCATACAGATGGGGCAACATAATGAATTTGTTTAATACCAAGACTTTTAATGCTTTTTTGCAACCTAAAATTAAACCCAGGTGCATCTATAGTAATAACTATATCAGGATTAATTTCTATAATTTTACTTTTTGTTAAGTTTAATAATTTAATAACTTTAGGGATTTTTAATATTACTTCAAATATTCCCATAATAGATAAGAACTTTATATTAAAAATCGGTTTTAATCCTTGGGCNATCATCTTACTTCCACCAACACCNAATATTTCAATATCATTANTCATTTTTTTAAGCTCTATNATCANCCCTTCACCTAAAAGGTCACCTGAGACCTCTCCTGCTACGATAAAAACCTTTATTTTCTTTTTAAGCTTTTCACTTTTAAATTCCTTCAACAAATAAGCCTTCTTTATCTGCATATAATATTACTTCACTATAATTTAAAATTAATATTTCATTACTTTCTAATGCAATTCCATCTAACCCTGCTTTTTTTGCTGCTTTTATTGTATCAATACCTATTACTGGACGATCTATTCTTCTATCTTGCATTGGTTTAATAACTTTAATTAGTACACCTGCTTTTTTTTCTTTTTTTAGAATTAATGATCGTTTTATCATTCTATCCGTTCCTTCTGCAGCTTCCACAGCAATAACTAAACCATTTTCTATTATTATAGATTGACCTATATCATTNGCACCTATGATTTTTGCAACGCTATATCCAGTTGATATATCTTCATTATTTTGTTGATTTGGCTTTACTTTNCCTAATGTACCCTTTGGACATATCAAATTTGGTAAAATTTCTTCAGGTGCTACAATAATAAAACCCTCCTTCTCAAGAGCCTTAGTAAGCTTTGAAAGCACACTATTATCACCACTTACTTTTGAGCTAATAGTAGTTAAAAATTTTGCTGTCCACAAATCAGGTATAATATTTTTTAATGATGGCCTTTTTACTCCTCCCACCATTAGGATATGTTTTATACCGATATTTTTTACATATTTTACGGCACGTCCCATTTTTGCTAAACTAACTATATAATCTGGATTATATTTTACAGAAAGTTCTTTTCCATGACCTTCTATTATAATAAGGCAGTATTCTCGACCTATTTTTTTACATTCCTCTATCAAATAAAAAGGAATACTTCCATTACCTGCTATAATAGCTAATTTAGGTATTTTTGTTTCCATTTTTAGGTTGGCAGATTGCACGACTTGAATTTCCTTCAATAAATTTAACTATATCCATTACCGGTTCATTTTTCTTAAATTCATCAGAAACATCCTTAAGTCTTTCTTGAATTGTTCCTTCTGGCGCAAAAAGTAATCGGTATGCTTTTCTTAAATCATGTATAACTTCCCTCGAGAAACCTCTTCTTTTTAATCCAATTATATTTAAACCTGATAAATAGGCTCTATTACCAATTACGGAGCCATACGGAATCACATCACTTTCTAATGCGGATAAACCGCCTACCATCGCATGACTCCCTATTCTAACAAACTGATGTACGCCACTTAGTCCACCTAATATAGCAAAGTCATCAACCACTACATGGCCTGCTAAGGACGCATTATTAGCTAAAATTATATTATTTCCTAAAACACAGTCATGAGCTACATGAGCTCCTATCATTATAAGACAATTATTGCCAATTTTGGTAATTAGACCTCCACCATCGGTTCCAGGATTCATTGTAACATGTTCTCTTATTACATTATTATTACCAATAATTAATTTAGATGATTCTCCTTGAAACTTTAAATCTTGTGGAGGATTACCTAAAACGGAAAAAGGGTATATTGTAGTATATTCACCAATTTCAGTATCACCAGAAATTATTACATTAGATTTTAATTCCGTACCTTTTCTAATTTTCACATGAGGTCCAATTATACAATAAGGCCCAATAACTACTGATTTATCAATATCTGCATTTTCATCTACTATAGAAGTACTATGAAAGTTCTTACTCATTAATTATCTGCCATAATCATAGCTGAAATTGTTGCTTCTGCTACTAATACTTCATCTACATAACCCATACATTTAAATTTCCATACATTAGACCTATTTTTAATTTTATCTACATGAAACTTTAATTGATCTCCAGGAACTACTGGTTTTCTAAATTTACCTCCATCTACTGACATAAAATACACGAGACTACCTTCAGATTTTTTTCCTAAGGTTTCTATAACAAGCACTGCGCATGTTTGCGCCATACTCTCTATCATTAAAACACCAGGCATCACCATTTTAGAGGGAAAATGTCCTGTAAAAAAGTTTTCATTAGCCGTTACATTTTTTATACCCACAGCAGATTGATTTAAAACAATATTAACTACCTTATCTATTAATAACATTGGATACCTATGAGGTATCATTTTCATAATTTTATCAATATCTATATATTCTAAAGATTTATTTTTATTACTTATTGTCATAATTTATTTACCTTTATTTTTAATAAGCTTTTTCATTAATAATGATTGTCTATGGTATTGTTTAAGCGGAATTGCTGGAGTGCCACTTACTTTTGAACCTTCTTCTAAACTTTTAGTTATTCCAGCTTGTCCACCAGCTTGACTACCTTTTCCAATTTTTATATGGCCTCCAATACCTACTTGTCCTCCAAACATACAATAATCCTCAATAATGGCACTTCCAGCAATACCTACCTGACCAGCTATAGCACAAAATTTACCTATTTGAACATTATGGGCAATGTGAACAAGATTGTCTATAAAAGTTCCTTCACCGATAACTGTGTCCCCATAACTTCCCCTATCTATACAACTATTTGCTCCAATTTCTACATTTTTATTAATAATAACCTTACCAACTTGAGGAATCACTGTATGCCCTTTAACTGAAGGAGCAAAACCAAACCCCTTCTGACCAATTCTAACTCCAGCATATATTAAAACATTTGCTCCAATTTCAGCGCATTCAATTGTTACATTAGAATGTATTCTTGTTCCATTTCCTATTATAACTCCTCTACCAATATAACTACCTGATCCAACCCAAACATTATTTCCAATTACAGCATCTTTATCAATTACTGCATATGGATCTACTCTAATATTTTTTGAAGATTTATACTTATCTGGTAGTTCAGACTTGTCACTAATCTTAGGAATAAATTTATCTTTAGGATAAAACTTCTGTGCAATAATTGCGTAAGCCGTATGAGGATCATTTACCTCTAAACATACCATACTGTCTGGAATANTACTTTNACAATATTTACTNACAATACATGCTGAAGCCCTAGAAGCTTTTAATTTATTTAATGTGCTATTAAATGCAATAAATGTGATGTCACCTTTTTTTGCATTATCAACATCTGCAGCCCCAGAAATTAATATTTCGTTATCTGAATTATATATTTTAGCACTAATTAATTTAGCTATTTCTTCTAATCTATAAGGCCCAGTAACATTGTGAAAGTATGTATTTATCATTTAATAATAATTCTATCTATTTACTTTCCTGACATAATTGCATCCATGTCCAAAGTTGGTAAATTAATATTTAACAAATCTATTACACTTCTAGAAATATTTATAGAATTTGCAGCNATAACTACAGTAGATGTATCTAATGTAAGGGCTAAATTCTTTTCTTTACCTATAGAGGTTATAATTTTTACTGCTTCAGTTTGAATTTTTTGAACACTTCTAGATAGAATNTCTTCTAATAATTGGTTTTTTTCAGTAACCATTTTTTGCAAATTTTCTACTCTTTTTCTAAAGTTGCCTTCAAGTTCTGCAAATTCATCTGGCGGCAATATAGATCTTTGGCTACCTAATTCTTCCTGCATATTTTTTAAAACTTCTTCTTCTTTTTTTAGCTCAGTACTAAATTCAATTTTTTTTGCCTCTATNAACTTTTTTACTTGTGAGGCAGCTAGAGATTCTCCTACTATAGCTTGCATATTAACAACTGCTATAGGAAAAGCCTCATTAACCTGAACACTATCCATATTTGTTTCTTCTTGAGAAAACGCAATATTTATAAAACATATATACACGCATACAAACTTTAAAAAATTAATCACTTTACTTCCTATATAAATATTCATTCTTTTGTCCATTCTATTTATTAAATTAAAATTTTGTTCCAATTCCAAATGATACTGANTCTGTTATGTCATAATCTTCTTTAAGTAAAGCCTGTGACAATATAACACTAATTGGTCCAAATGGAGAATTCCAAGAAATACCTAACCCTGTGGACATTCTAATTGAACTATTATCTTTAAAATTAAGTGATGANTTGTCNATTCCAGTCAAAGACCCTAATGTAGTAAACCAATTTCCTCTAATACCTAATTCAGGAGGCAATCCTACTCCAAAAGTAGCTTTTAGTGAACCTGTATAATACAAATTACCACCTAAAGAATCTTTACTTACTGTATCTCTAGGACCAATGCCAGATTGTTCAAAGCCTCTAAAATTATTTCCACCTAAAAAGTACCTATCAGATATTAATATATCCTGACCAAGTCCCATAATAACTCCAGCATCATAACCCAATCCAAATATTATTAATTCATCATTGTAAGATTGATAATAATTTCCAGTATTAATAANCCTTACAAAATCCTTATCTCCTCCAAGTCCTGCATAAGCCGAAGCTAATGAAAAATTATAGCCTTCTGAAGGGGTTANAGAATTATTCGTCGTATCTACATTAATAGAAGTACTAATTTCTGATAGCGTAGTTTTTCCCTTCTCAGCTATGATTGCCGCAGAAGCTCCTGTTTTAGGGTTTAAATCTCTCACTTCTAGACTATATCTTATGCTTTGTCTTATAAATTCAGAAAGCGTGTAATTACCGGATAAATTAATACCTTCTCTTTTTAAATCATAACTACTCTCTTTATAATCTACAGCATTATCATACAAATTTAATGATGAATATATNTCTCTATTAAATAAATATGGCTCTGCAAGATTTAATGTATAATCATTTTCTCTTTCAGAAAGCTTTGCATTGATAGATACTCTTTGCCCTTTACCTAAAAAGTTTTTTTCTGAAATACCTAAGTTTAAAATACCCCCTACTTGACTAGAATATCCTCCTCCAAAACTTACTTCTCCTGTAGATGACTCAGCAACCTTTACTAGTATATCAGAATAACCAGACCTTGTTGAAGGCCTTTCTTGAACATCAAGCCCACTAAAAAAACCTAAATTACCAATTAAAGTTTTAGATCTTGCTATCAAGCTAGGAACAAATGCATCTCCTTCTGCAAGTCTAATATTTCTTCTAATTACCTTATCTAAAGTTCGCTCATTTCCTATAATAGTAATCTTACCGACATACTTTTTTTCTGATTCATTAATCCTAAAAATAACTTCAATATTATTAGTTTTATCAATCCTCTCTACTTCTGGAACTGTCTCAGTAAAAGGGAAACCTTGTTCAGTGACTAAATTAGCTATGATATTAATAGATTCTTCTATTTTTGCAGCACTATACGTATCACCTTCTTCTATTTTTAATTTATTAAATATTTCTTTTATATCTATATCATTAATATTACTTAATATTTTTATTTGACCATAATTATACTTTTTACCCTCATTAATTGTATAAATTATATTAAAACCTTCTTGATTCCTGTCTAATTGTGCCACAGCTGCTTTAACTTCAACATCTGCATGACCGTGATCTTTATAGAATTGTCTAATAAGGTTTTCATCTACAACTAATTGCTGAGGGTCATAACGATCACCAGAACTTAAAACTGAATACCAACGAGTCTGTCTAGTAATTATAGTGTCTCTCAAACGTCTATCTGAGAACTCTCTATTACCATTAAAAGTTATAGAATTAATAATTGTATTTTCACCTTCATAAATCTCAAAAACTACGTCTACTCTGTTTTGAGGAAGACTAATAATCTTAGGAGTAACTTTAGATGAAAAACTGCCTTCACTTCGATATAAAGTTAATATTCTTTCTACATCATCCTGAATTCTAGCTCTTGTAAATAAATTTCTAGATTTTAATGAAACCTCTGCTTCTAGAACATCATCTTCTATTTCTTTATTACCTTCAAAAACAACACGGTTTATAATTGGGTTCTCAATAACTTTTATAATTAATATAGAGTTATCTCTTAATATTTTAACATCAGAAAAAAAACCTGTTGAAAATAAACTTTTTAATGCTCTATTTAGTTTATCTGGATCAAATGAGTCTCCAGTGGATAAATTAATATATGATATAACAGTATCAAATTCTACTCTCTGGTTTCCTTCAATAATAATTTTAGATATTGCATCATCTACATTTTGAGCATTAATAATATTAATATTTAGAAAAAATAAACATATTATAATTTTAAAACTTACTACTAATTTCATATTATTTTTTTCTTTCTAATTAATAACTATATATAATTTATTATACTAATTTAATTGTTTAATTAAATCATTATAATTTACAAAAATCATAAGTGCTAAAAGTATAAACATTCCAATAGCATAATAATATTTTAATAACACATTATTAATATTAGACCTAGTTACAGCTTGAATTCCATAAAGCAATAAATGCCCTCCATCTAATAATGGAATAGGAAACAGATTAATTAAACCTAGGTTTATAGATATAATAGCCATAATAAATAAATATGACGCCAATCCATTATTTGCTGCTTCAGAGGCGACCGTTGCAATCATTATAGGCCCTCCTAATTCTGAAGCACTTCTTTTGCCAACTATTATATCACTAATACCTTCAAAAGTTTTAACTGTGTAAGTATAAGTATCTTGGAGGGATTTTATAAAAGAATTTATGAAACCTATCTTTTCATAAGATACTACTGACTTAGCTGAAAAACCCATTCTGCCGATAATAGTCTTTACTTCATCTTTACTAGTTATTTCTACTTTATCCGGTTTTGCTATAATATTTATTTTTTTACCATCTCTAAGAATAACAAAATTAATATCTTGTAAGGGTTTTGAAGATATAAGAGATCTAATATCATTGAAATTATTAACGATATTATTATCTGCCATAATTATGACATCATCTTTTTTAAACCCCGCTTTATCTGCAGCTGTATCTTCTACTATACTATTAATAACTGGTAAATATTTAACTTCTGAAGGCACACCCATAAACATATATAGGCTAAAGAATATTATGATTGTAAATATAAAATTTGATAATGGCCCAGCAACAACTATACTTGCTTTTTGTTTAAGTGTTTTATTATTAAAAGTTTGTTTAATTTCTTCAGAAGACAATTGATCTAACTTATCACTAGGTAAATTACTTGATAAATTCGCATCTCCAAAAAACTTAACATATCCTCCTAATGGAACTAAACAAATTTTCCATCTTGTACCTAAACTATCATTAACTCCGAATAGCTCTCTACCAAACCCTATGGAAAACACTTCTACTCTCACTCCATTCAATCTAGCTATTAAGTAATGTCCCATTTCATGCACAAATACTATAATTGTTAAAAGTATTAGGAACCAAACTAAGATCATTTATAATTTCCTCTTTTAATTATACTTAGAGCAATATTTCTTGCTTCCATATCCATATTTATGATTTCTTCTATATTAGATGTTATTGAAGATAAATTTTTATTAATAGTAATTTCTATTATATCTATAATATTATTAAAATTAATCTTTTTATTAAGAAACGCAGCCACTGCTACTTCATTCGCTGCATTAAGAGCAATAACAGATGAAGCACCCCCTTCTAACGCATTTCTTGAAATGAGGATGGACCTAAAAACCTTCTCATCAACATTTTCAAAATTTAAACTTTTTATAGCTGTTAAGTTTATAGGCTTAACATTTGAAAAAATTTTCTTTGGATAGTTTAAAGCATATGAAATTGGAGTTCTCATACTAGGAAAGCTTAAACCTGCGCTCATAGAACCATCATCAAATTCAACTATACCATGTATGATAGATTCTGGATGCACAATAATTTCAATTTTTTCAGGAAGTATATCAAATAAATATACTGCTTCTATAAGCTCTAAACCCTTATTCATCAATGTTGCAGAATCTATACTTATTTTTTTACCCATATTCCATATTGGGTGCTTTATAGCATCCTCAGGTGAAACTTTATCCAAAGCTTCTTTATTAAAACCCCTAAAAGGTCCACCAGAAGCAGTAATGATCATCTTAGATATATTATCTAATTTATTTGATAATAAAATTTGAAATAAAGTATTATGTTCAGAATCTATTGGTATTATATTTGATTTTTTTAATTTTGCTTGATTTAATAGTAATGGACCTGCACATATTATAGATTCTTTATTAGCTAACGCGATAGTTTTAGCATTTCCTATACTGGAATATGTCGTCATTAGACCTGCATAACCTATAATTGCAGCAACAAAAATATCAACTGTNCTTTTAGAAGCCTCTAAAATAGCTTCTTTACCGNACTTAACTTCACATTCATAATCACTTAAAGCATCTCTTAATTCTATAAAATTATTTTTACTATTTATAATNACTAANTTTGCCTTTAATAAAATTGCTGCTTTTATTAGACCTTTTACNTCCTCATTAGCAACTATAGTATCAACAATGAAATTATTTTTATTTAACAAAATAACTTCTTGNGTNGATACNCCAATAGANCCAGTGACNCCAAATATTGAAATAGACCTAGGATTATTCATAAAAAATAAACCCAATATAGAGAATTATACTACTAAGTAATAAGCCATCAACTCTATCTAAAAAACCTCCATGACCAGGAACTAATATACCAGAATCTTTTACATCATGTTTTCTTTTTATCCAGCTTTCAAATAAGTCTCCAAATTGCGTAAATAAAGCTATAAGAAAACCATAAGTAAGCCCGATTAAAATGTTATAATCTTTTATATAAAAGCATATTATTGAAACAATACATGCTGCTAATATTCCACAAAAAAAACCTGACCATGTTTTGTTAGGAGACAGAGATAATATTAGCTTTCTACCCCCAAAAATATTTCCACCTATGTATGAGAAACTGTCAGTAAACCAAACTATTAATAAAAACCATAGTATTATATCTAGACCAGAGTCAGAAAGCCTAATATTATATAAAAAAATAAAAGGTAAACATAAATAAATAGGACCAATAAACACAAATATATTATTTACTTTACTTGTATTTTTCTGAAATAAATATAATAAAAATACAATAAAATAAAAAATAATAGAAAAGTACACAGTAAATATACTCAATAAAAAGATTGTAACATTTAAAAAAGACTTTGTAGTTTTTAAAAAAAGAGTGTCTATAGTTTCAGTAAAACTTATATACTCATATGTTAATAAAAATAATAAAACTGATATAGTTACTATTAAAAAAGTTCCACTTTCCAAAACACAATACACAGATATACTAATTAAGAACATGGATGATAATAATCTTAAGAAAGAATTATTACTTAATAAATTTCTATTCATTTATACTTCCAAACCTTCTTTCTCTTTTTTTATAATGCTCAAGAGCATTTACATATTGCTTTTTTTTAAAATCTGGCCAATTACATTTCACAAAAACATATTCAGCATAAGCTGACTGCCATAATAAAAAGTTACTTACTCTATATTCACCACTTGTTCTGATTATTAGATCTGGATCTGGAGTACCTTTTGTCATCAGGTTATTATCAATATCATTTAAAGATATACTTTCAACATTCCTATTACTCTCACTAATATTTTTATAAATATTGATAATAGCACTTCTAATATCTTCTCTCCCACTATAATCTAATGCAATTATAACTGTTAAACCATTATTATTAATTGACTTTTTTTCTATATCTTCAATTCTTTTAACAATATCTTTTTTTAACCTATCTCTTCTACCTATAACTTTTAATTTAATATTTTTTTCTAATAATACTTTCGCATCCTTATTTAAAAATGAACTTAGTAAATCCATTAAATCATTAATCTCTGATTTTGGTCTACTCCAGTTTTCAGAAGAAAAGGCGTAAAGTGTTAAATATTTAATATTATAATCAACAGTTAATTGAATAATATTATGAATTCTTTTAACACCAGCCTTATGGCCCGCNACCCTAGGNAGACCAAACTTTTTAGCCCACCTTCCATTTCCATCCATAATAATTGCTACATGAATCGGATACAATTTAAAAAAAACTCCTAATAATAAACCTAAACTTTTTTAATTTCTTTCTCTTTATTTTCTGAAAGAATTTCTATAGATTTAACTACTTCATCTGTAAGGTTTTGTATCTTATCTGCTAGCTCTCTTTGTTTGTCATCATTATAAATATTAGACTGATGCAACCTTTTCAATATATTCATACCATCCTGTCTAACATTTCTNACAGCAATTTTAGAATTCTCTGCATACTTAGATGCTGTCTTAGCTAACTCTATTCTNCGTTCTTCATTAAGTTCAGGCATTATAATTCTTATAATAGCTCCTTCTGTTTGAGGATTTAAATTCAAACCAGACTCATGTATGCCTTTTTCAATCAAATTTATGTTTGATGCATCCCAAACTTGAATTGATACTAATTTTGATTCTGGAACTGACACGGTAGCAAGATCTCTAAGTTTCATTACTTGACCATAAGCATTCACATTTATAGACTCAAACATATTTGCGCTAGCTCTTCCTGTACGAAGTCCAGAAAGTTCTACTTTTAACACTTCTTTCGCCTTATCCATTCTTCTTTTAATATCATTTAAATCAATTTCATCCATGATAATTCTCCTTATTCTAGACTAATTAGATATTATTGTTTTTTTACCTTCGCCATTTATAATTGATACTAAAGCATTTTCTGCATGNATTGAAAATACNATTATTGGAATAGAATTNTCTCTAGCTAAAGANATNGCAGAAGCATCCATGATACCTANGTTATCNGATAATACTTGAGAATAAGTTATATTGTCATACCTTTTTGCGTTNGCATCCTTTACAGGATCACTAGTATAAACACCATCTACTTTAGTACCTTTCATAAGTACAGTACAATTCATTTCAGCAGCTCTTAATGCAGCAGCAGTATCTGTTGTAAAATAAGGATTACCTGTTCCTCCTGCAAATATAACTATTCTTCCTTTTTCAAGGTGTCTTATCGCTTTTCTTCTTATAAATGGTTCGCATACAGTTTGCATTGGCACAGCAGATAATACTCTTGAAGGAATATTATATTTTTCAATAGAATTTTGAATAGCAAGTGCATTAATAACAGTTGCAAGCATACCCATACTATCAGCTGTACCTCTTTCTATACCTTGTGATGCTCCAGCNACACCCCTAAAAATATTTCCACCACCAACAACTATNCACACTTCTTTATTATTTTTGGCTACATTAACAACATCTAAAGCAATTTTATCTACAATATCTGAATCTATTCCAAANTCTTTAGAGCCAAGTAAGGCTTCTCCAGACAATTTAATCATAACTCGAGAAAAAAATTTATCCTTTTCTCTTCTATCTTTATCTAAAGTTTTCATACATTACCGTTAATTTAATTAACTATTTATTGTCTCAGCTACCTCAGTTGCAAAATCTTTCGTTTCTATTTCAATTCCGTCACCTAGAATAAAATATTTAAAATCCTTAATTATTATATTAGAAGAAATCTCTTTTTCAATATTTTCTATGACTTTAGATACTTTTGTTTCTCCATCCATAACCCAAATTTGATCTAAAAGTGTTATTTCTGAAAAAAATTTAGATATTCGACCTTCTACCATTTTTTCAATAATGTTATCAGGTTTTCCAGAATCTTTTGCCTGCTCAATTAATATCTTTCTTTCTCTATCAATTATAGATGGGTCCACATCATTAGCACTTATAGCAACAGGCTTAGAAGCTGCAATATGCATCGATAATTTTTTTCCAAATTCTTTAACCTTTCTTTCGTCTCCATTACTTTCTATAACTACTATAACTCCTATTTTTCCTAAACCTTTATCAATTTGACCATGAATATATGAAGCAAAAATATTTGATGAACTATTAAATAATACTGTTCTTCTCAAAACGATATTTTCGCCAATTAATCCAATTAAATCTGTTAATGCATCTTTAACACTTTTTTCAGAATCTAAATATTTAGCATTTTCTAGTTCCTCTAAACTAGAACCTGAATTTAAAGCAATTTTAGATACATTTCTTGCAAAATTTTGAAAATCAGGATTTCTAGAAACAAAATCTGTTTCAGAATTTATTTCAACTAAAGCTGCTGAATTATCACTAATAGAAACTGTAACCACACCGTCAGCTGCAACTCTAACCGATTTCTTTTCAGCTCCAGATATACCTTTTTTTCTTAACCAGTCTATTGATTCTTCAATGTTTCCATTAGTTTCCACTAGTGCATTTTTACAATCCATCATACCTGCACCTGTTTTTTCTCTTAATTCCTTAACTAATGCTGCGGTTATTAAAGACATTATTGCCTCCTTATTTTATTATTATTTATTGAGTTTTATCTATTTTAGCATCGTCAGCAATTTTCATATCGGCTTGCTTCTTATCTTCCAAAGATTCTTTAGGATTAGGATTAATTTCTTCTCCACCTACAGGTGTTTTTTCAACTGTGATTTCTTCTTTAATAACATCACTAGCACCTAAATCTTTACCAGAAGCAGCAAATGTTTCTTGCAAGCCATCTAAAATAGATTCTGAAGCTAATTTACAATATAATGCTATAGCTCTAGTAGCATCATCGTTTCCTGGAATTGGAAAATCTACGCCATCTGGATTACTATTTGAGTCTATAATTGCTATAACTGGAATTTTAAGAACATTAGCTTCCGTAATAGCAATATGCTCTTTGTTTGTATCTATTACAAACACAGCATCTGGCAAACCTCCCATATCTTTTATTCCACCAAGAGAAGCTTCTAATTTTGTCCTTTGTTTTTGGATTCCAACTAATTCTTTTTTTGTTAGACCTGTATCTTCTTTATTTAAAATCTCATCATATTTTTTTAGCCTAACTATAGATTTAGATATAGTTTTCCAATTCGTTAAAGTTCCACCTAACCACCTATGATTCATAAAGTATTGACCTGAGTTTATAGCAGTTTCTGCAACAATACTTTGCGCCTGACGCTTAGTACCAACAAACAGAACCCTTCCTCCGTTAGCTCCAATATCTCGTAAAATCTTTAATGCCTTACTTATCAGTGGAAATGTTTGCTGAAGATCAATAATATGAATACCATTTCTCTCTCCAAATAAATATGGTTCCATTTTTGGGTTCCATCTATTTTTTTGATGGCCAAAATGTATTCCGGCTTCAAGTAATTCCTTCATTGTAAAACTAGGCATAGTCATAATTATTTTCTCCTTATCCGGTTGTACCGCCATGAAAATTGAGCTGTAAAAACAGCACCGGAAGGCTAAAGTTATTCTAGCCATATTCATGTGCGAATTTGAGTGTTGTTTTACCCCTCAAATACAGATATCGCAAGGAATAAAAAAATTATTTTCTTTATTACTTAATAATTGGAGTAATTGAAATTATATCCTCATTATCAGCTATTTCATTAATAAACAAAATAGGAGATAAAATATTCTGCTTAGTTTCAACTTTAATTAAATTATTTTCATTATCTTCAAAAATAAAATGTAACGGATATCTATTAATATTTATTTTAGAAATAATATTAGACTTCAGATAGTTCATAAATAATTTTATATTTACTTCTTTCCTTAGAACAATTTCAAAACAGGAAATTAATAGATTGATTTTATCCTCTAATAAATAAATATCTTTTACTAAAAAGCTATTCGTATTATTACTATTTTTTATAATACTCATTTTTAAATAAACTTCTGTTCCTAATTTTAAAAGATCCTTTTTGTGATTATAAATATCTGAATAAATTGTTACTTCTGTTAATGATTTTTTATTAGACAAAAGTATTCTCGCAAACCTTCCATTTCTAGAAGATCTTTCAACAACCTGAACAATAACACCTACACAATCAAATATAAAATCAGTGCCATTATTAATATCCTTGATATTTAAATATTTTAAAAGGCTGTCAAATTGATCCAAAGGATGGCCGGAATAATAAAAACTTAGTGTACTTCTCTCTTTTTCAAGTCTTTTTCTTACATTCCAATCAATAACATCTGGCAATTTCCATATTTCTGATAAATCAATATTATCACCAAAAATACTTTGCTGATNACTATATTTATCTACGGAAGAAGATGCTGAGATATCAACCAATATTTGAGCTGACATAAATGCTTTTTTTCTATTTGAGCATATTGAAGAAAAAGCNCCAGCAGTCGCTAAATGNTCATAATGTGATTTTCCTANCAATCCATCATTAATTCTACTAGCAAAGCTTAATAAGTCATTAAATGTACCTGTTTTNTCTCTTTCTTCTATAATACTATTTAAGGCTTTATTACCTACATTCTTAATACTGCATAGACCAGTTCTAACAGATAACTTATTATCTGAAGTTTTTTCTAAATCATAGTTTAATTTTGAATAATTAATATCCGGTCCCAGTAAGTTTATCTCTAGCCTTGTTAATTCATTTCTATATATATTTATTTTTTCTGACAAATCAGAGTCAAATGTCATAAGGGATGATAAAAATATTTCAGGATGGTTTGATTTAAACCAAGCTGTTTGGTATGCAATTAAGGCGTATGCGGCTGCATGACTTTTATTAAATCCATAACCAGCAAATTTATTAATTAATTCAAATATTTGTGATCCTAAATTTTTATCTATGTTATTTTTTAATGCACCTTCTATAAAACTTTCTTTTTGTGCATCCATTTCTGATTTTATTTTTTTTCCCATTGCTCTTCTAAGCAGATCTGCTTGGCCGAGAGAATATCCAGATAACTTCTGAGCCGCCTCCATAACTTGTTCTTGATAAATCATAATTCCATATGTTTCATCTAAAATAGATTTTAGTAATGGATGAAGAACTTCCACTTTTTCTAAGCCATGCTTTCTTTTTATAAAAGAAGGGATATAATCCATTGGTCCTGGCCTATATAGAGCAACAACGGCAATGATTTCTTCAAACCTCTCAGGTTTTAAATTAACTAAAACATCTCTCATACCCTGGCTTTCTAATTGAAAAATACCTACAGTATTTCCAGAGCTAATTTCTTCATATGTATGTTTATCATCTAAAGGAATATCTTCTAATTTAAAGGACGGATTATAATTTTTTAATAAATTAGTGGCCATATCTAATATAGAAAGAGTCTTTAATCCTAAAAAATCAAATTTAACTAAACCTGATAACTCTGTATATTTCATGTTAAATTGTGTAGCAGGTAGATTAGACTTAGGGTCCTTATATAATGGTAATATTTCAACTAAAGGCTTATCTCCAATAACTAATCCCGCTGCATGAGTAGCAGCATTTTTGTAAAGCCCTTCTAATTTTAATGAGATTTCAAATAATTGAGATATTTCTTCACCTGTTTGCATTGCAGCAACAAGTTTTGGCTCTACATCTAAGGCATTTTTTAAGGTTGTTGGGTCTGCTGGGTTATTAGGAATTAATCTGCATAATTCATCAACTCTACTATATGGTATTTCTAGCACTCTTCCTACATCACGCAATACTCCCCTTGCTTGAAGAGAGCCAAAAGTAATAATTTGAGCTACTCTATCCTTACCATATATTTCTTGAACGTGATCAATAACTTCTTCTCTTTTTAATTGACAAAAATCAATATCAAAATCTGGCATTGATACCCTTTCAGGATTAAGAAACCTTTCAAATAGTAAATTATATTTAATGGGATTTAGATCTGTGATGCCTAAAGACCAAGCAACTAATGAACCAGCGCCTGATCCTCTACCTGGACCAACAGGTATATTATTATATTTTGCCCAATTTACAAATTCTGCAACAATTAAAAAATAACCAGAAAAACCCATTTTGGAAATTACATCTAACTCATATGATAAACGTTCTAAATAAATACTTTCTTCATTATTACCTATACCTGAGGCTTTTATTCTATCTCTTAAGCCATTTTCACTATCATTAATGAGAGTTTGATGTTCGCTAAAACTTAATTTTTTTGGATAGGACGGAAGTGATGGTGGACGTTCTTCTAATAAAAAACTACACATTTTAGCAATAACTATAGTATTACTAATTGCACTAGGTATATCACTAAATAATTGTACCATCTCACTTTCTGATTTAAAATAATGATCTTTATTAAGCCTATTTCTTTTAAGGTTACTAATAGTAGTACCTTCAGAAATACACATCAAGCAATCATGTGCTTCAAACATGTTTGATTTATTAAAATATATGTTATTAGTTGCAACAACTGGAATAGAGAGCTTTGTAGCAATTTTTAAGAAGTAATTTTCTGTTTTTTTTTCTTCATCTAATCCATGCCTCATAATTTCCATAAAAAGGCTATTAGGAAAATACTTTTTAAATAATTTTGCAATTTCAATTGCTTCTTTAACTTTATCTGAAAAAATATAATTACTTAGAGGGCCATATATTCCTCCCAGTAAACAAATCAAGCCTTCAGAATGATCAAATAATTCTTGAATAGGAAGAGGTACTTGTGCTTTATTTTCAGTATTTAAAAATGTTTTACTTACTAGAAGTGATAGGTTTTTCCAGCCAATTTCATTTTTAACTATTAGTAAAACTTTATTTTTGTTTTCTGGGTTATCTAAATTTTTTATATCATTTTCAATTTGAAGCTCAATGATTACTCCTAATAAAGGCTGGATTCCATTTTTTGCAGCCTTCATAGAAAACTCTAATGCACCAAATAAATTTCCATTATCTGTTAAAGCCAAAGCAGGCATATTATTATCAATAGCTAGTTGAACCAAATCATCTATTTTAATGGCTCCCTCAGCTAATGAATATGATGACCTAGACCTTGTATGGACAAATTTATAATTATTAAGCATAAGCATAGAATATACTGAAATCAGTTAGATTGAAATTATAAATTAAATTAAATTAAATTAATTTTTCCATTATTGATTTCAAATATAATATCTAACTTTTTTGCCAAATCAGCGCTATGGGTAGCAATTAATGCTGACGATCCAGTATTACGAATATTATTTATTAGTAATTCTGTAACTAATTCTGAAGATTTAGAATCAAGATTACCAGTAGGCTCATCTGCTAATATTAAATCAGGACTATTGATCAAAGCTCTTGCTATAGCTACTCTCTGCTGTTCTCCGCCAGATAAATTAGATGATCTATGATTAGCCCTATTTTTTAAACCCATAGAATGTAGCATATCTTTAGCATTATCTAATGCTATATTCTTTTTTATACCGATAATCCTTTGGGGGATAATCACATTTTCTAATGCGCTAAATTCAGGTAATAAATGAATTTTTTGATATACAAAACCTATACTACTTCTTCTAGTAACTGTTCTTTCTGAATTATTAAAACTTGACGTATTAGCATTATTTATAAAAATTTTACCATTTTTGGGTGACTCTAAAAGTCCTGCTAATTGTAAAAATGTTGATTTTCCAGACCCAGAAGCTCCTATTAAACCTGCAATACAGTTTTTAGGCAATTTAAAATTTGCAGATTTAAGGACTTTAACCTTTAAATTACCCTGTATAAATGAATGAGAAACATTTTTAAATAAAAGTACATTACTTATATTATCAAGCATTTCTAAGAACCTTAATAGGGTCTATTCTAGAAGCTCTCCATGCCGGATACAATGTTGCTAACAAAGACAATATTAATGCAAATAAAACTACTAGACCAACTTCTGTAAAATCAATTTTAGCTGGAAGTTTTGATAAAAAATAAATTTCTGCTGCAAATAAATTTGTCCCCGTAATACCTTCTAGTAGTTTTTGAATTTTTTGTATATTTAATGAAAATAAGAGCCCAATAGTAAAACCAATTACAGTTCCAATAATTCCTATAGAAGCACCAACAATAATAAATATTTTTAGTATAGAATTTTCAGAAATACCCATTGTACGTAATATAGAAATACTACTTTCCTTATCTTTAACTAACATAATCATAGATGATATTATATTAAAAGCTGCAACAAGAATAATTAAAGTTAAAATAATGAACATTACATTTCTTTCTACTTCTAAGGCAGAAAATAACTGGGCATGTCTTTGTGTCCATGGAATTATTATATTACCTGTCTCTATACTATTTAATGTATCTTTTATATTATATGTAATTAGATCAGAATTTTCAGGTGATTTATAAAATAATTCAATATTATCAATATAATTATTATTATAACCTAAAAAATCTCTTAAATTATTAATTTTCATGAATATGACAGATGAATCATATTCATACATACCTAAATCAAATATACCCGCAACAATAAAATTTTTAGCCATAGGGGCATCACCAAAAGGAGTGCTCAATCCTGATGAACTAATTATAGTAACATTATCACCTCTTTTTAACTGCAAAGAAGTAGCTAGCCTTTTTCCGAGAATTATAGTGTTTTCATCATTAAAATTAGTTAATACTTTAACACTTATACTTTTTTCTAATAAGGCATTTTCCTTTAAATCATTTATCGACAGACCTCTTACTACAACGCCTCTTGATTGTTTTTTATTAGAAATCATAACTGTTGATTCTACTAAAGAAACTACATCAAATACTTCATCAAAACCTAATAATATTTTTTCTATATTATCAGCGTTGATACTTTCTGAATTGTTATTAACATAAAATGTAGCGTGACCATTTAAACCAATGATTCTACTTAATAGCTCTTCTCTAAATCCATTCATTACAGACATAACTATTATTAAGGTTGCAACACCAAGAGAGATTCCAATTAGAGAAAACCAACTTACAATTGAAATAAAACCATCTACTCTTCTTGCCCTCAAATATCTATAGGCAATCCATAATTCATATGAATAAAGCAATCTATTCCCTTATAATAATTTATCTATTGTTTTTTCTGTATCTTTAATATTCACTTCTGTAACTTCTCCAGTTTTTCTCTTAAACAATTCAAAGCTACTATTTTTTATGCCCCTAGGGCCAATTCTTATTTGCCAAGGTATTCCAATAAGTTCCATTTCTGCAAGTTTTTTACCTGCACCTTCATCTCTATCGTCATACAAAGTCGAAACACCCTTCGACAAAAGGCTATGGTATATCTTATCAGATAAATCAGCGCATTCTATATCATTTTGCCTTAAATTAACAACCCCAACTAAATACGGAGCAACACTTTCTGGCCAGCATATTCCTTTTTCATCATGATGAGCATCTATAATTGCACCAACTAACCTTGAAACGCCTATTCCATAAGAACCCATTTCTAAATTTACATTATTTCCTTCTTTTGAGCTAACTTTTGCATTTAAAGGCTGTGAATATTTATCTCCAAAATAAAATAAATGCCCTACTTCTATTCCGTTTGTTTTTAATCTATTTTTTTCACTTACTGTATTTATAAAATCTTTTTCATCATATTTATCATCTGCGGATGCATAAAAAGAAGTAATAGCATTAACTAGTTCTGAAATATTCAAAAAATCATCGTATTTTATATTTGGTATGCCTACATTTAGTATACCTTTATCAATATATACCTCAGATTCACCCGTACCCGCTAATACAATAAATTCATGGCTTAAATCACCTCCAATTGGTCCTGTATCGGCAGCCACAGGAATTGCTTTAAGNTCCATTTTATTAAATATTTTTAAATAGCTTAAAAACATTCTGTTATAGCATTTAATTGCCTCTTCTTTTGATACATCAAAAGAATAAGCATCTTTCATTAGAAACTCTCTTCCTCTCATAACACCAAACCTAGGCCTAATTTCATCTCTAAATTTCCATTGNATATGATAAAGGCATAATGGCAAACTTTTATAACTCATAATATTTTTTGATATTATATCTGTAATTAGCTCTTCATTAGTTGGCCCATATAGCAATTCNTGATCATGCCTATCAGTAAATTTAAGCATTTCTTTTCCATAATCATTGAATCTACCNGATTTTTTCCATATTTCTGAATCTTGAATAGTTGGCATTAATAATTCTTGTGAGATCAAATCTTGTTCTAATCTAATAATTTTTTCTATATTTTTAAGAACTTTTAGACCCATTGGTAACCAAGTATAAATTCCTGAAGAAGATTGCCTAATCATACCCGATCTTAACATTAATCTATGNGAAGTAATTTTTGCTTCTGAAGGGTTTTCTTTTAATGTGGGAAGAAATAATTTACTTCGTTTCATAAAAACCTCTATATTATTTTAAATTAAGTTTAATTATTTAAGACTTACATATAAATTTTTAGAACAAAAGCTACAATATAAGTAAATATTAATGATATCAGACTTACAATCGTAAATTTTTTCCATAAATATGTTTTTTCAGGAGCTCCAGTGTCCTGGCCTGGAANTAAACTTTCAGATCTTTTAACTCCTAAAGGCAAAGAAATAAAAAAGAGAATCCACCAAATTACTATATATATTATAAAATATTCAAATAAGACCATTTATACCTCCTCTAGTTCTATTAAAGTACCATTAAAGTCCTTTGGGTGAATAAATATAACAGGCTTACCATGNGCNCCTATACTTGGTTTACCAGAGCCCAGTATGGTTGCCCCTTGTAATTTTAACTTTGTACTAGCTTCTTTAATATTAGGAACTTCATAACAAATATGATGCATTCCTCCAGAAGGATTTTTTAAAAGAAATTTTTTAATTGGAGAATTATCTCCTATAGGCTCTAATAGCTCAATTTTAGTATTATCTAACTCTACAAATATTGTCTTTACACCATGGGAGGGCAAATCTAAAGTCTTAGAAATTTTTGCACCTAATATATTTTTATATTGTTTTGCTGCTGCTTCAACTGATACAACCGCTATTGCTACATGATTTAATTTACCTAACATGATTTCACCTATTTTATAAAATTTAATTCAAGCCTTACTATCGGCTTTTTTAAATATTGTGTTTTAATTATTCTTTTTAAGGAATTAGTCATACTTTCCTTTATATATGATTTATCAAACTTTTTTGTTTTATAATAAGACTGAATATCCTCTTTAATAAAGCTTTTAATATAATTTTCTGGATTATCACCTTCAATAATTTCAGCAAGACCTTCTGCCATGATAATTGGTTCATTTAAAAGCCTAAAATCTTTATTAATTGTTAATACAACAAATACAGAACCATTAAACATCATTTTATGTCTTTTTTTAAGCACGTCTGAGTTCCTAGTAATTAAATCATTTCCATCAACAATTAATCGGCCATGCTCTAATTCACCAATAAAACGAGGGTCTCCAGGAGACAGCTGAATTAAAGAACCATTTCTTCCTGGTAAAGTAAATTTTATTTGGTGTTCTTTAGCATACGAAACATGTTCATTTATGTGCCTAGTCTCACCATGAACAGCTATTAAAGTTCGTGGTTTCACCCAAGAATACATTTGAGCTAATTCATCTCTAGCCGGATGTCCACTTACATGTATCATATTTTCTTTTGATGCTTCTATAATATTTGCCCCAAGTTCAGAAAGCTTATTTTGCATTTCAGATATTCCAACTTCATTACCTGGTATAACTCTTGATGAAAATATTACTGTATCTCCATTACTTATAGTTGCATCTCTATGAGTTCCATTTGCAATCCTATTTAATGCTCCTCTTGGCTCTCCTTGTGAACCAGTACAGATAATCATTAAATTGTTTTTTTCTACATTCTTAATATCTCTTTCTGACACAAATGCCGGAAGGTCAGATAAATATCCACATTTTTTTGCAATTTCAACCATTCTCCACATAGATAATCCTACTAAGGCTACTTTTTTTCCTAAAGAAGCTCCTATTTTAGCAAGTGTATTAAGCCTAGTCACATTTGATGCAAATGTTGATACAAATACTCTTCCTGTTGACTCTTTAATTATTTTTGTAAGAGGCTCTATTACATCTTCTTCAGAACCAGACACACCCTTTACCAAAATATTAGTTGAATCACATACCATAGCTAATAAATTTTCTTTTCCAAGAGATT
>NYVM01000009.1 GCA_002684605.1 Candidatus Pelagibacterales bacterium
CGCTCTGGCTCCTGAACGAACCGATAATAACAGGGGTTTTTTTGAATCACCAAAAGTCATATTAGTAATTTTTTCTATATTTTTAAGTGCTATCATCACTTGATTGTTTAGCTCTGAAGGATAATTACTTTCATTAGAATAATAAAAATTGCATACTTCTGTTGTTATTGTTAGTCCTGGAGGAACTGGCACACCGATATTATTCATTTCTGCTAAGTTAGCTCCTTTACCTCCTAAAAGATTTTTTAGTTTAGCATCACCTTCTGCACTACCACCCCCAAAACTATAAACCCATTTATTCATAAAATATCCATCCTATATAATATTAATATATTTACTTAACTTCGTTTTCCGCTTCAATCAATGAAAAATCTGCAAAATTTATGAAGGTGTTTCTAATCATAGATAAAAGCATTAATCTATTATTTTTTATTGCTTTATCATCAACATTTACTTTAACATTTTCAAAAAACTTTTCTAAGAAAATAGAATTTTTAGAAAAAACTTTCATTGCTTTTTTATATTTTTTGTTTTTCAATAAATTATTTACTTCCTCAGCAAGTTTAATCTGACTAATATAGAGGTCTTTCTCTTCTTCCATTTTAAATAAGCCTTGATTAACTTTTATGCCAATAATACTATCTATTTTTTTTTCTTCAATATTCAGGATTCTTCTTACTCTTTTTAAGATATTAAGAAAATCTTTTCCAGAGGTCTCATTAATAAATTTATCTAAAGCTTTAATTTTATTAAAATCATCTAATATATCAGAAAAATTAGAGACATTATAAACAGCCTGTATACTTGATTGACTAAATCCTTTATCTTTCATAAAGACTCTTAATCTATCATAAACAAACTCTATACATGATGCTTGAGATTCTTCCTTTGAAAGAACTAATTTTATATCTTGTGTTTTATAAGTTTCATAGACATCTAATGCTATATTTTTCATAGAGATTCTAATTTTATTTTCTAATATAATTCTTATTATACCTAAACAAGATCTTCTTAAACCAAATGGGTCTTTAGACCCTGTTGCCTTCATATCTATAGCAATAAAGCCTATCAGGCTATCTAACTTATCAGAAAGCGATAACAATGAAGATTCTGGAGTTGTAGGGCAACTATCAGATGGACCTAAGGGAGAATAATGCTCTTTAATAGATAAAACTACTTCACTTGGCATTTTTTGAATCTCTGCATAAATGCTTCCTATTTTTCCCTGCAATTCAGGCATTTCATATACTACGTCACAACATAAATCTGCCTTACAAAGTTCGGCGGCTTTAACAACAAGTTTACTATTGGCTTCAAATATATCAGCATATTTTTCTGTTATAAAAGACATCCTGTGTACTTTTTTTTGCATATCACCAAGAGAGCGATGAAATATAATGCTCTTCAATTTTTCAGATAATTTTTCGAGACCATTTTTAACATCATTATCAAAAAAGAAACGAGCATCAGATAATCTAGCTTTCAAAACTCTTTCATTGCCTGCAATAATTTGGTTATTATTATCAACAGGAATATTTGATACACCGAGAAAGTTTTTACTTAAAACCTTGTCTTCATTATATAAAGGAAAATATTTTTGCTGCTTTATCATTGTGAGCTCTAATATTTGAGGAGGCAAGGATAAATACTCCTTATCAAACTCACCTATAAATAAATAAGGATATTCTATTATGTTGGAAACTTCTTCTAATAAAGCTTTCTCAGGCTTAAAAACTAAGTTATGCTTATTAGCTATGTCATTTCCCAAGCTTATAATTTTACTTTGTCTTAATATTGGATCCACCATAACATTAGCTTCTAATAATTTTTGCACATATTCTTTTTTATTTTTGACTATTATTTCTTTAGGAAAAATAAATCTATGGCCATAAGTTTTATTATTACTATTAATATTTTCAATCTTAAAAAAGATAGGTTTATCATCAAACACACATGTAATATTATGAAGAGGCCTAATCCATTTAAGATTACTATCTCCCCAACGCATGGACTTTTTCCAAGGAAAGTTTAGAATTATATTTTTAATAGATTCCTCAATAATGACTGAGGAACTGATTCCCTTTTTTATATTTTTGTAAAAATAGAATTCACCTTTATCTGTATCAATTTTAATTAGCTCATTTACATTTATACCTAATCCTTTTGCAAAACCATTAATAGCCATTTCATTCGCATCTACTCTTGGACCTCTTTTATCAANCTCTATATCAGAAGATTTTAAAGCCAGNCCTTCTAAACAAACTACNAGTCTCATAGGACTCCAAAAANCTTCGAAAGNATCAAAGCTTAAACCCGCTTCTAAAANAGATTTAATAAGTAAGTCTTTAAACGTATTGACTGATGNTTCTTGAAGNCTAGCAGGAATTTCTTCAGAATAAAGTTCAACTAATAATTCAGCCATTTTTATTTCTCATCCAAATTTTTTATATACAAATCTGCGCAAGATTTAACCATTGCTCTAACTCTNCCTATATAATCTGCTCTTTCATTTACCCCTATTACTCCNCTAGCATCTATAAGATTAAAAATATGACTTGCTTTGATNCACTGTTCATAAGCTGGTAATACTAAACTCTCCTTAATAAGCTTAGTATTTAAAATTTCTAATTCTTTAAAAGAATTCATAAGAACTAAAGGATTTGATTTCTCAAAATTATATACTGATTGCTCTTTTTCATTTTGCAAAAATACTTCACCATATTTTGTACCATTATTGTCCCAAGAAAGATCATATACATTATCTATNCCTTGGATATACATTGCTAACCTTTCTAGGCCATATGTAAGCTCACCTGTTACTGGAGAACAATCAATTCCACCTACTTGCTGAAAATATGTAAATTGTGATACTTCCATGCCATTACACCAAACTTCCCATCCTAAACCCCACGCTCCAAGAGTAGGACTTTCCCAGTCATCCTCAACAAAACGAATATCATTTTTTTTAGAATCAATCCCAAGGGCGCTTAAACTCTGTAAATACAAATCCTGAATATTATCTGGAGAAGGTTTAAGTATTGTTTGAAACTGATAGTAATGTTGAAGCCTATTAGGATTTAAGCCATATCTTCCGTCAGTAGGCCTTCTGCATGGTTGAACATAAGCTGCTTTCCATGGTTTTTTTCCTAAAGCTTTAAGAAAAGTAGCTGGGTGAAAAGTTCCTGCTCCCACTTCCATATCAATAGGTTGCAGTACAAGACAATTATTTTTTGCCCAAAATTGTTGCAATCGAAATATTATAGATTGAAAAGAATTGTCCTCTAAATGCATTTTAGATCCTATCCTTTAGGAGGGTTACATTCAGGACACGGTGACCCTGATAAAAAATAATTATTACAAACATCACACTTTTCTAAGTCTTGTACATTATCAGCTTTAAATTTACTTTTATTATTATCTTTGCTTTTATTAGGAGATTTATTTTGTTTTATATGTGTTCGTTTTTCTATTAACTTAAACCCATACCAAACTATTAACATTATGAAACATAATAATATAATTTTTGGAAAACTAAAACCTAACATTAAAACTCCTATACTATTTTAATCATAAATTACTATAGTCCAAACTTCGCAAAGGCAATTCTCTCTTCGATATGCTCAATTATTCTAGAGTAGCTAGATGAAGAAAGGCCAAGCCTTTGTCCTAACTTTTTTCTACCTGAAATTTCTTTAAAAACTACTTTTTCATTAAAACGCTCTCTCATTACTTGTTTTAATTCTCCAATTGAGTCAGCTAATCCAAATTCACATGCTTTTGTTCCGGAAAATATTTTTGCTTCAAATATACCTTCCTTTTTTACTACATCTATATTTAACCTATTTCCTCTCCTAGAACTAACCCAATCTTTAAACTGCTGATGTATTTCTTCTTGTAAATCCGTAATTACTTTTACATCATCAGAGTTTTGAGGCTGAAAAGGATCTAACATTCCTTTATTATCACCTTTAGAAAAAACCCTTCTTTCTACTCCAATTTTTTTAATAACTTCTACAAAGCCAAAACCAGCAGAGATCACGCCAATAGAGCCAACAATTGATGCCGGCATAACAAAGATTTCATCCGCCGCACATGCTAACCAATACCCCCCTGAAGCAGCAACATCTTCAACAAAAGCAAAAACAGGAATATTATTTTTTTTAGACAGCTCTATTATTCTTTCTGCGATAAGTGCAGACTGCACAGGAGATCCTCCTGGCGAATTTATTACTAAAGCAACTCCCGCAATCTTCTTTCCAGAAAATGCTCTTTCAATCTGTTTTTCTAAGCTTTCTAAAGAGAGGTTACTTGATCCAAGAAATTTTGAGCCGCTAGCTATAACTCCATTAAGCCTCACTACATTTATAACAGATGCTTTACTTTTAAAAAATTTAGAAACAAACCTCATATAGATATCCTTTTTCTTCAAAATAATTATTTTTATTAATCTAGTTGTATATTGCTTTTATTATTTAGTATACTATTACACTCTTCAGTATAACTTCCATCATTATTATGTAATATTAGACCTGGCAATATTTGTACACCCGAATTAGCATTTTTTCTTGCTTGCATTATCATTAACTTAGATTTAACGTTTGCTTTGGGCCATAATGGAAATATTTTCATATCCCCCCATGAACTATATAATTTGCTTAAAACTAAATCTAAGTCTTCACTCCTAAATACAAAGTTCATATAACCTCTAGGTTTTAGTTTTTTATATGCCGCTAAAAACCATTGATTTATATTACTTTCATAACGTGCTGATGCTTTAAGATTATTATATGACTTAATAACATTATTTATCCTAAAATAAGGCGGATTCATTATTACTCTATCTAGAGTATTATTATAATTATTCAAAAATGGTTTTTTTAAAATATCATTACAAATAACCATCGTATTGTTATTATTTATTTTATTTTCTAATAAGTTTCTTTTTGCTAATTCCACTAATTCTATATTTTTTTCTATACCTATTATATTAGAATTAGGATATTTTTTAGATAAGTAAACTAGTATTACACCCGAACCTGTGCCAAACTCCATACAATTTGAATACCTTTTAATAGAAGAACACAACAAAATTGAGTCTATACTCACCCGAAAACCTTTTTTAGGTTGGAATAAAGATATATTTCCACCCAAAATTTTATTTTTAGATACTTCTAATGTATTTTGAGTCACAAATTCACCATATATAAATATTAATATATATATTAAAGATATATATATATTTATACTTTAAATAAAATAATATTGAATATAAAAATATTCTATATAAATGTTATAATATCAAAGATGGAATAAGAGTAATAGCACTATGGACAATTCATACCAAAGCATTCAAGAAATTCAAAAAATCTTATTTACAGATTTACAAGAAGTTAACAATATTATTATTGATAATATTGGAAATGAAGTACCTCTTATAAAGGATTTATCAAAACATATATTAGCTTCAGGAGGAAAAAGAATCCGACCAATGGTTACATTATTAAGCTCTAGGTTATTTAACTATAGCGGTAAAAATCAACTATTTTTAGCTGCTTGTGTTGAATTTATTCATACGGCAACCTTACTTCATGATGACGTTATAGATGAAAGTAAGATAAGAAGAGGTGTAGCAACTGCTAATGATATTTTTGGAAATAAAACTAGTGTTCTAGTTGGTGATTTTTTGTTTTCTCGTGCCTTTGAATTAATGGTTCAATATGGTTCTAAACACATTTTAGAAGTCTTGTCTAAAGCTTCTTCTACAATAGCTCAAGGAGAAGTTTTGCAACTTACAACTATAAATGATTCTTCTACTAATCAAGAATTGTATATGAAAATTATTGAAAATAAAACAGCTAGTTTATTTTCCGCAGCATCAGAGATAAGTGCAATCTTATCTGAAGAAAAAGATATAATTCAAAAATCTCTTAAAACATATGGCCAAAAATTAGGAATAGCTTTTCAACTTATAGATGATGCTCTTGATTATGCAGGAACTTCTGCTCTAGATAAAAGTATTGGTGATGACTTTAGGGAAGGAAAAATGACACTTCCTGTTATTATAAGCGTAGAAAAATCAAACCTAGAAGAAAAAGCTTTTTGGAAAAAAACTATTGAAGATCTAGAGCAATCTAGTGGCGACTTAAATAAAGCAATTGAACTAATAAATAAATACCATGGAATTAGCTCAACCCTTACTCTTGCTAAAAAATATAGTATGGAAGCTATAAAATCATTAGAAATATTTCCTCAATCAGAAGCTAAGCTAGCATTAGAATCGCTTGCATTCATAGCGGTTAATAGGAAAAAATAATATTTGCAACTTTATAAGGGCTGAACTGGAAGTCTCCACCAACCTGTTAATTCAATAGAACTTTTACCTGGAGTAAATATTTGTTCCATGTGAACTCTGGCTGTGCCAGAAACACCAGCATATTTTCCTACTCCCGACATAAAATCTATTTTACCTTCACATCTCACATCTACAGTAGATGTTGCACCACTAGAACATTCTAATTTAGCTACTATGGTATCTCCACTCTTGTCTTTAAGCACACAGTAACCGCTAACATTTTCCATTTGTGAAAAACCACAACTAAAACCTCTGCCAGGCGCCGCATACGCTGTAACCTTGCAATCTATAAACCCACCATTTAATGAGTTTTCAGTAATAATAAAGGCTGAAAAACTAGCCATAGCAACTTTAGTATCACCAAGAGTTATTTCATTCACATCTATTTTTTCGATATATTCACCTACAAGGGATATTTTCTCGGCATCTTCTGGAATATTAATAGTATCTGCAAAAACCAGCTGAAAATTTAAAAGTACTAAAAAAGGTATGGTAATAATAATTCTGATCAATTTTTTTCCATATTAATATTGATGGTTATCTTAACATCTTGCATAATGCATTATGATTAAGCTTTCTGCAAATTTGTCATTTCTATTTAATGAACTTCCCTTTGAAAAAAGATTTAATGCATCCTCTGTTTTAGGTTTTAAAGCAGTTGAATTTTTATTTCCATATGAATATAAAATAAATAGCATAAAAGAATGGTTAGAGGAGGCAAAGCAAAAACTTATACTATTTAATGCCTATCCAGGTTCATGGGAAAATGGTGAGCGAGGAATAGCATCTATTGTAGGTAGAGAAAGTGAATTTAGAGAAAAATTTGAGCTTTCAATTGAATATGCATCACAATTGAATTGTCCCTTTATACATGTCATGCCAGGAATAAATACAAAAAATAATATGCATAACAAAGCTAGAGATATCTTTAAAGAAAACCTTCACTATGCTGCAAAATCTTGTTCTAAACATAATATCACTGCTCTTATAGAACCAATAAATGATCGCGATATTCCAAACTATCATTTAAACTATGTTGATGATGCACTCGATATAATAAAAGAAATAAATCATCCCAAACTTAAACTTCAATTAGACTTATATCATGCACAAATTATGAGTGGAGACCTAACTAATATAATAAAGAGAAGTATAAAATATACAGAACATATTCAAATCGCATCTCCTCCCTGTAGAAGTGAGCCAAGTACTGGAGAAATAAATTATAATTATATTTTTAATTTAATAAATAATTTAGATTATAATGGTTATATAGGTTGTGAATACAAACCCTTAAATCATACTAAAAACAGTTTAAAATGGGCTATTAATTTTGGTATTAATAGTGAAATAAATGATTAATATTCTCAAAATAGAAGGTGCTAGTATGCAACCTGAATATAATCATAACGATTACATAGTAGCAATAAAACCAATACTTAATATGATGATTAAAAAGAATAAGAATGTTATATTTATGCATTCATCACTAGGCTTGTTAATAAAAAAAATATCCAGTGTAAATTCACAAAAAAAAGTAATATATGTTAAAGGAAATAATAGCCTTAGCATTTCACAAGAAATGCTAGGGCCAATTAAATTTTCTCAAATTAAAGGATTTCCTTTAATTCATGTAAAGAATAAACATAAAACTTAAAATTAAATGTCTTTATTGCTTTCATGAGCATGTTCATGTTTATTCTCTTCATTGGAAGAATGGCTATTATCGTGTGCAAATGATAAGCTTATAAAAAACATAAGAATGCACGAAAACATTAAAATAATTTTCATAATACGTCCTTTACTTTATTAAAATTTTGGAAAAACAATCTCTAAATTAGGTTTACAATGGAACTTAACCCTTGAATATTCGACTTCTTTTATTTTCCAAAATATTTCTGCAAATCTATTTATTTTTTCTACCAGATCCCTGGAAGATTTTTGATCAATAGTTTGTTTACATTTAGAAGTTAATAACATGATTTCATGAACTAAATTATGTAACTCAGGATAACTTTTAAATTGAGGCTCTTTGAAAAAATCTCCCCAAATTATTCTGATTTCATGCTTTACAATTTCAGCAGAACGATCTTTTTCACTGATCATTCTAGAGATCTTATTATTGTAATGCATATCTCTAGCATCATCATGTTCTTTAGCTTCATGCTCTTTTAGTTCTATTATAGTATCTGTCATTCTTGCCATTGTCATTGCTGCTATTTGTGCTGGAATAGGATCATATATTCCACAAGGAATATCACAATGAGCCTTTACTCTATTAAATTTGATTAAATTATCTATTATTTTGAATGTTGAAAAAATCATTTTACTTACCTTTTTTATAAATTTGTTAAGAATAAAAAGCATAATTAATTACAGTTGCGACTGAAAGTCAATCGCAATTTTATAAAATAAAATTTTGTTTATATAATCTATTTATAATTTTACTATTAATTAAGTATGTATTACATATAAAAAAAAAAAAGGGAGGAAATCAATGGCTAATATTCTTACGTCACTTGAAAAAACTATTGGGGCAGGTATTGCTCTTACTATTTTATTTGTTCTTTATTATCTTTCTACAGGGGGAGCGCTTGATACTGCTTTTTGGTCCTTAATATTAAGATATGTCCATGTTCTTGCTGGAGTAATGTGGATAGGACTACTGTGGTATTTTAACTTTGTACAAATACCAAATATGCCAAAAATTCCAGATGATCAAAAACCAGCTATTGGAAAAGTAATCGCTCCAGCTGCCTTATTTTGGTTTAGATGGGGAGCCATGGCAACTATAATTACAGGTTTATTGGTAGCACATGTAAATGGTTACTTAATACAAGCTATGACTTTAGGGATTATGGATGGAGTTGCTAAACACACTGCCATAGGAATAGGCATGTGGTTAGGTACAATTATGTTTATAAATGTTTGGTTTGTTATATGGCCAAATCAAAAAAGAGCTTTAGGTATGGTAGAAACGGATCCAGATACTAAAGTGGCTTCAGCTAGAACTGCTATGCTTTTTAGCAGAACTAACACTCTATTATCTATACCTATGCTTTTTGCAATGGCCTCTGCACAAAATATATGGTGATAATATTTACTCTGAAAGAGGTTATGTAAATAACCTCTTTCAATAAAAATATTAAGCGTGAAAACCTCTAATCACCTTACCTGGTAAATTGTTTTTATTTATTATATCACCATCCTCTAATACTCTTTTTCCGTTTATCCATACTCCTTTAATTCCTTTACCATCGATATTTAAACGACTTCCACCTCCTGGAAGATCACTTACTCTGTATGATTGTGAAACGGCTACTTCTTCAGGATCAAACAACATCATATCAGCATATTGTCCAGGTACTAATCTTCCTCTTTGATCAATTCTATAAATATCAGCCTGCTTACCAGTTAAATTATAAATTGCTTCTTCAATCGACATAAGTTTATTTTCTCTAACCCACCTTTGAAGCATATACAGTCCATACCCAGCATCATTAAAAAATGTTAAGTGTGCTCCAGCATCTGATAATGTAATNNTAGACCGAGGATGTTTTAGTAATTTTCCAACAGCTTTTTCATCACTATTTAATAACATTGCGATAAAGAGAGTATCCATTCCATTTACACTAAGAGAATGATCTAAAAGCCAATCTAAAGGATTTACATTAGCATCTAATGCAATCTCATTAATAGACCGTCCTTCTAAATTCTCATATTTTTTATTATTAACTTCTCTAACTATTATTTTANCCCAATCACCATTAAATAATCTTACCTGAGCATCATTTTCAATTTCATTTAATAACGTTTCACGAAAATTATTATCTGCCAATACTTTTTCATATAGATCTAATGAAGAGCATTCCATTGCAGGCCTCCAAGAATGTATACCTTCAAATAAATATGGTGATTTCATTGTAAATTCCATAGAAAGAGGTCTACAAGATACTTGTCCCCACATCTCTATACCTTTATCTGTTGCCTTAGAAATATCTTCTAAAACCTTAAATGTGGAATTATCAGATAATGGGTTATGCAGTAGAGCCGCTACGACTGCAGGTCTATTAGAATTTTTCATCCAATTTTGAATTTTATCAATTGAAGTACTAGAACCTCTCGTTAGCATAAATATTCCTCTTCCAAAGGAAGACATTGCCATTATGATACTATGCATTTCTTTATCATCTGCTAATCTAGAAGGCATGGGAACACCATTTTCTCCATTATGTCCCTCAAAAGTAGATGTAGCAAAACCTAATCCACCACTCATCATAGATTCTTTTACTATTTCTTGCATTTCTAATATTTCTGTATCTGTAGCTTTTCTAGTTAAAGCATCTTCTCCCATAACATAAACTCTCACAGATGAGTGACCAACATAAGCCGCAACATTTGGGCCCACTCCTCTATTTTCTATAAAATCAAGATATTCAGGGAATGTTTCAAAGTTCCAAACTATTCCTTGCCTTAAGACATCTAAAGACATTCCTTCAACATTAGTAAGATTTCTCATAGTCAAGTCACGGTGTTCAGGTTTACAAGGTGCTATAGTAAACCCACAATTACCAATAACAACTGTAGTCACTCCTAGTTTAGGTGAGGGATTCGCCCATGGGTCCCAAGTTAATTGAGCATCATAATGCGTATGACTATCTATAAAGCCTGGTACTAAAGTTAAACCTTGTGCATCTATTATGGACTTCGCTTTACCTAAATTATTTCCTCTATCAACAATAATGCCATCTTCTATTGCTATATCTCCAGTAAAAGATGGCAAACCTGTTCCATCAATAATCTTTGCATTCTTAATTAATAAATCAAACATAAGGTTAAAAATATATCCTATTTATCAAGATATCAAATATTATTTTAAGTCCTCTTTTATTGCATCAAGTGCAGTTTGTGCACATTCTTCATCTTGATCACCAGTTGCACCACTAACTCCTATAGCCCCTAAAAGGTCACCATTTTGTGTTCTAATTGGCAAACCTCCTGCAAAAGGGACTAAAAAATCAACTGTTGCTATACCAGGAAGCCTTCCAGGGTTTCCGTCTTTACCGTATGCTAAATCTCCTATTGCTCTAGTTGGGTAAGGTATCATTACAGCAGATTTTGCCTTATTTATTGCAATATCTACACTTCCTAAAAACGCACCATTTTGTCTTCTAAAAAGAATTAAATCTGCTCCAGAATCTACAATTGCTATATTAAGTGGGCGCCAATCTGTAGTAGCTTTTTTAGCCTCACAAGCATCAGCCATTTTTTTAGCCAAATCTAGATCTATGATAGGTTTTGTCTCTAATGCAAATGCAGCTTTATTTATAAAAAAGATAGTCATAGATATAAATATTATTATATTAAAAATTTTCATTTTATTTTCCTTAGTTACAAGTTAATTAAAGTAATTGTTTATAATAATTCTAAAATTAAAATTTTGTCAAAGATTTAGTACCAACTGGTATAAAAAATTATGAAAAAAGTTTTAAAATTTTATAAAATACATAACTCCTCTAACGTTTTATATAATTTACCCGCATTTATTCTTTCATTTACCGCTATATCCTTAGGAGTTTTTTCATCTATTAAGTATCTCCACCCTTGAAAAGGCCTATGACTAATAACTTGCGTATCAANTATATTTTTATCTAATATGATNTGACAGTAGAACTTACCATCCTCATGCTCCACTTTACTAAAATCAATAATTTTTTGTCTAGCTGATATATAACCATTGATTATCCAAAACATAGAGCCTTGGTTTTTAATGATTTCATGCTTTTTAGGATAAAGCCTAGTTATATGTATATTTTTCTTATATTTATTAGCATTAAATATTTGGCGCTCTCTTAACTCATCTATACTTTTTATACCTACTGCTAGCTTTAATAAGTTCATTAATCTTTATAAGTTAGTTTTTATGTTTTATAGCTTCTAATGCATTATAAACTCTTGAAAAAGGTTTTTGGCCTAATTTTTCAAATACAAATCTAGAAGCATCACAAACTTTATTTAAATCTACACCAGTCTTAATACCCATTCCATTTAACATAAATAAAACATCTTCAGTAGCTACATTACCTCTTGCACCTGGCGCATACGGACAACCTCCTAATCCTCCTACAGAAGTATCTATAACTTTTATTCCTAATTCTAAACTAGCTAAGATATTTGATAAAGCTTGTCCATAAGTATCATGAAAATGCACTGCCAATTTTTCTATTCCTACTGCTTCTCTACAGACTTCAATCATTTGTTTTGTTTTTAATGGGTTTCCACTTCCTATTGTGTCTCCCAATGAGACTTCATAGCATCCCATGTTTATCAATTTTTCACATAAGTAAGCTACTTTTAAAGGTTTAATTTCACCCTCATAAGGACAAAACATTACTGTCGATATATATCCTCTAACTTTAATTCCATTATTTAGAGCTTCTTTTGTAACCTGTTCAGCACGCGTTATAGCTTCTTCAACAGAACAGTTTGTATTTTTTTTTGAAAAAGATTCACTAGGCGTAGTGAAAACACATGCTGTATCTGATTTATATTTTAAAGCATCCTCTAAACCTTTAATATTTGGAGTTAGAACAGGATAACTTATGTCATTAGATCTATTAATATTAGTCATTACTATGTGGGAATCTGCCATGGCAGGAACCCATTTAGGTGAGACGAATGCTCCACTCTCTATAAACTTTAAGCCTGTCTGTGACAAAATGTCTATAAATGATATTTTATGCTTAGCAGATAATGGAATACTTTCATTTTGCAGACCATCCCTAGGCCCAACTTCATATATTGTTATTTCTGTCATTAATTTACTTCCATTTCTACTACAGCAAACCCCTCATCCACTTGATCTCCTTCCTTAGTATTAACCTTTAATACTCTTCCTGAAAATGGCGCTAAAATAGAATGTTCCATCTTCATTGCTTCAACAATTACTAAAATATCCCCTTTTTTTACAATTTGCTTATTTTTTACAAAAATTTTAGCAATTTTTCCAGGGACCGGGGAATCCATAGAGCCTAAAGAAGACTCCTCCTCTAATTCTAAGTGATATTTATCTCTAATGTTTAAGTTTAACGAATAACCATTTTGATTTATGTACATATCTTCATTATTTAATTTAACAAAAAATACATCTATTTTATTATTATTACATATTAACTGTATATTATTATGCCCATTTTTACTTATAAATTTAAAGATATTAATGTATGAAGCATCGTTATTTGTAACTAAAGCATGATCCTGATCTATCATTTTAACCTTATAATTATAAATTTCTTTGTCACATAATATATTTATATTTTCATAACTGTTTTCTAAGTGCCTCCAATTATTTACATTTTTCCATGGTGAGGATTTTTCATCAATATGACTAGAATTTCTTGCTTTTACATGTAAAACTAAAGCTGCCTGTATTAAATTATTTCTACTTTCCACACTAGGTACTAGACTCTTCCAATACTTATTTATGAAGTCCGTATTGATATTCTTTTTTGAAAAAGCAGGCACTTTTAAAATTTTATTTAAAAAATCTATATTATTTTTTATTCCGATTAGCTGGGTGTTTTGCAAAGCAAAAGAAAGCTTTTTCAAAGCATCATTTCTATTTTCTCCGTAAGCTATAATTTTTGCAACCATTGGGTCGTAATAAGAAGAAACTTCATCATTAGCTAGATAGCCAGTGTCTAATCTTAAATAATCTTTTTTTGGCGAATTAAACTCTAATATTTTTCCAGGAGAAGGCTGAAAATCTTTTTCTGGATTTTCCGCATATACTCTTGCTTCTATAGCATGCCCTTTAATTAAACTAGGTAATGATTTTATTTCCTCATTGTTGGCTACTTTAATCTGCAACTCTACTAAATCAATACCTAGTATTAATTCTGTTACAGGGTGCTCTACCTGTAAACGCGTATTCATTTCCATAAAATAAAACTTATTATTCTCTAATAAGAACTCTATTGTTCCTGCTCCAGAATAAGAAATATTTTTTGCTACTTGTTTAGCTTGAAAAGCCATTTCTTTTCTGATTTCTTGGCTAATGTTTGTAGCAGGTGCTTCTTCTATAACTTTTTGATGTCTTCTCTGAATACTACAATCTCTATCTGATAAAGTATGAATATTACCATAATTATCTGCCAAAATTTGCACTTCTATATGCCTTGGGTTTTGTAAATATTTTTCTATTAAAATAGAATTATTTCCAAAAGAACTTAAAGCTTCTCTTTTTGCACCTTCAAATTTAATAATAATTTCTTCTTTTTTATTGATCACATACATACCTTTGCCTCCACCCCCAGCAGAAGCCTTAATAATTAGAGGAAACCCTATATTTTCACATTTTTTTATTATTTCTTTTTTTGATAAACCATCCGCTGAAAAACCAGAAAGCACAGGCACACCGGCTTCTTCCATCATGTTTCTGGCATCATTTTTTAAAGACATGCTTTTCATGGACGTAACTGAAGGCCCAATAAACCTTATATTATTTTTTTCTAATGCTCTAGCAAAATCTGGATTCTCAGACAAAAAACCGTACCCTGGATGGACAGCATCTACTTTATTCTCTAATGCAATTTTGATTATCTTTTTATAATTTAAATAACTATTTTCAGCTAAAGACTCTCCTATATATATAGCCTTATCAGCTTTACGAACATGTAAAGCATTTTTATCGGCTTCTGAATATAAAGCTATTACTTCTATGTTCATAGATTTACATGTACGCGCTATTCTTACTGCTATTTCTCCTCTATTTGCTATTAAAATTCTTTTTATCATTTATCTTTATCCTGCCAATTTGGTTTTCTTTTTTGTAAAAAAGCATCTATACCTTCTTTGCCTTCATCACTTGATCTTGCATCAGCTATTCTTTTAGCTGTTTCAGCCATAACTTCCTCATCTATAATTTTACCATCTACAAAAGATATTAATTCTTTTGAAGCTTTAAGAGCTTTAGGACCTCCTTTTAATATATTTTTCAATTGCTTTTCTAATAAGTCATTTAAATTTTCTGATTCCGTATAATCATTTAACAACCCTATATGATAAGCTTCTTTTGAAGAAATAGGTGCAGATGTTAAAAATAAATACCTTGAGTTTCTCTGCCCTATAGCCTTAACTACGTACGGACTAATAACTGAAGGAATTAGCCCTAGTCTTACCTCCGATAAAGAAAATTTACTATAATTATTTCCTATCGCAATATCACAAGCAGCTACTAATCCTACACCTCCTCCAAATGCAGCGCCATTTACTACCGCAATTGTTGGAAAAGGTAATGTATCTAAATTATATAACATTTCAGCAAGCTTCATAGAATCTTTTGAATTCTCTGCGTGACTTACATCTGACATTCGTCTCATCCAATCCAAATCTCCACCTGCAGAGAACGCTTTACCTTCGCCTGTAAGGACTAACATTCTAATCTCTTTATTTATAGCTAGCTCTAAAAACACCTCATTCAAATCTTTAATAAGGTTTTCATCAAATGCATTCATTACATGAGGCCTGTTTATAGTTAAATAATAAACTCCCCTATCATCTATTCTTTTTAGTAAATTTTCACTATTCATTTTTTACATCCTAAATATACCAAATTTAGGATCCTCAATTGGCTTATTATGTGATGCTGAAATTGACAAACCTAAAACTTTTCTAGTATCTGCTGGGTCAATTACTCCATCATCCCATATCCGTGAAGATGCAAAGTATGGGTTACCTTCTTTTTCATATTGGCTTAATAGTTTATTTTTAAAAGTATTTTCGTCCTTTTTAGACCACTTTAAACCTTTTCTATAATTCACATCTTTTCTTACTGTAGAAAGAACATTAGCAGCTTGCTCACCTCCCATTACTGATATTCTAGAATTTGGCCAAGCCCACATAAATCTTGGACTATAAGCTCTTCCACACATTCCATAATTACCGGCTCCAAAAGAACCACCTATAATAACTGTAAATTTAGGAACTTTCACTGTAGCAACAGCTGTTACTAATTTTGCGCCATCTTTAGCTATTCCACCTTCTTCATATTTTTTTCCTACCATAAACCCAGAAATATTTTGCAAAAATATAATTGGTATCTTTCTTTGCCCACATAATTCTATAAAGTGTGCCCCTTTTTGAGAACTCTCTGAAAATAAAATTCCATTATTTGCAACTATTCCTACTGAATATCCCATAATTCTTGCAAAACCCGTTACTAAAGTGGGCCCATATAACTTTTTAAATTCTAAAAATTTACTGCCATCTACTATTCTTGCTATTACTTCTCTGACATCATACGGTGTTGATAAAGATTCTGGAATTACACCATAAATGCTTTTTAAAGAATGAGCAGGCTTAATAGAAGCTTCTAGATCCACGTCTTTATTTGTCTTTTTATTAAAGGTACCTACAATATCTCTAGCTATTTTTAATGCATGCTCATCATTTTCAGCTAAATGGTCTGTAACACCACTTTTTTTACTATGTAATTCTCCTCCACCTAATTCTTCAGCACTAACAACTTCCCCAGTTGCCGCTTTAACTAAAGGGGGGCCTCCTAAAAATATTGTTCCTTGATTTTTAACTATAATTGCCTCATCGCACATTGCTGGAACATACGCTCCTCCCGCAGTGCAAGAGCCCATTACTACAGCTATTTGGGGAATACCCATAGAGGACATATTAGATTGATTAAAAAACGACCTTCCAAAACCTTCTTTATCTGCAAACATTTCACTTTGAAGAGGCAAAAATGCTCCCCCTGAATCTACTAAATAAATACATGGCAGATGATTTTCTATAGCAATCTCCTGCGCTCTTAATTGTTTTTTAACAGTTATTGGATAATAAGTTCCGCCTTTGACAGTAGCATCATTAACTATGATAACGCACTCTCTTCCTGAAACNCGGCCAATACCAGTTATAATTCCTGAGCAAGGCGCCTCATCATTATAATGTCCATATGCTGCNAGTGATGAAAANTCTANAAAAGGNGAACCAGGGTCTACTAAATATTGTATNCGTTCTCTAGGTAAAAGNTTTCCTCTNTCTACNTGNCTTTTTATCGCTTCCGGGCCNCCACCTTTTTGNGAAAAAANNACTTTTTNTTTAAGNTCAGAAACTAACTTTTCCATAACTTTACTATTCTTTATATACTCTTTCGAAGAGCTATCTAAAGAACTTTTAATAATATCCATTTAAACTCCTTAATATTCTAATAACTTCTTTCTAAAGCAATTGCAGTAGCTTCTCCGCCACCAATACATAAAGAAGCCACACCTTTATCAACTTTATACTTATGCATGGCTGCAATTAGTGTAGCTATAATTCTAGCTCCTGATGTTCCAACAGGATGTCCTAAAGCGCATGCTCCTCCATGAACATTTACTATTTCAGGAGATATACTTAAGTCTTTCATTGCCGCCATAGGCACAACAGCAAAAGCTTCATTTATCTCAAATAATCCAACATCTTTAATATTCCACCCAGCCTTATCTAAAACTTTTTGGATAGCACCTATTGGGGCAGTTGTAAACCATGCCGGGTCATGACTATTTGTAGCATGTGCAACAATTCTAGCTAATGGTATAGAATTTTTCTTCTTTGCTTCTTCGCTATTCATCATTACTAAAGCCGCAGCTCCATCTGAAATTGATGAAGAGTTGGCAGCTGTGACTGTTCCAGTTTTACTAAAAGCTGGTTTAAGTTTCGGAATTTTAGATAAATCTGCAGAAAAAGGTTGTTCATCATTAGTAATTTCTTTTGTACCAGTGCGAGTATTAATAGTTACAGACACCATNTCTTCTTTAAAAGAACCATNTTCATTTGCTTTTTTTGCTCTCTCTAATGACCTAATAGCAAAATGATCTTGCTCTTCTCTAGTAAACTGATAGGCCTCAGCTGTTGCTTCTGCATAAGCACCCATTAAACGACCTGGTTCATAAGCATCTTCTAAACCATCTATAAACATATGGTCCTGAACTTGAGCATGGCCCATTCTTAAACCACTTCTTACTTTAGGCAAAATATAAGGCGCATTAGACATACTTTCGATACCACCTGCCAAAGTTACTAAGCTAGACCCTGCTAATAATTGATCGTGAGCAATCATTGCAGCCCTCATACCTGATCCACACATTTTATTTATAGTTGTTGCACCTGCTGTGTTGGGGATACCTGCTCCTAGTGCTGCCTGTCTTGCAGGCGCTTGGCCCATNCCAGCTGGCAAAACACATCCCATTACTACATCATCTATATGCTCAGCTTTAATTCCAGCTTTCTTTATTGCTCCTTTTATAGCAATACTTCCTAANTTTGNGGCTTTTTCCGNGGATAAACTTCCTTGAAAACTTCCCATAGGTGTTCTTGCAAAACCTGTAATAACTATGTTAGCTCTATTCATTTTTTTCTCCTCTTTATCTACATTGATTTACACAAACAAACATTTGTCCCTGACATATTTGTTCTGAATCTGGATTGTTTGCTTCTATTTTTATGCATGCATCTCTTCTTCTAAGGCAGACTTTTGCACAAACTTTTGCTTTTGTGGCTTGCACTTCTGGGTCATAAGGAAAATCTGGCATATTATCCTGTGAAAGAGCAATTTTTAAGTTAAATATCATAAATAAGAAAGCTAATAACATTAAAAATAATTTTATATTTAACTTATTAAAATTTAAGTACATTGTTGTTCTCCTATGTAGTTTCATTAAAAACTTCTCTTCCAATTAACATTCTTCTAATTTCACTTGTTCCTGCTCCTATCTCATATAACTTAGAGTCTCTTAAGAGACGGCCTACTGGATAATCATTAGTATAACCATTTCCTCCCAAAATTTGAATTGCTTGAAGTGCTATTTCTGTAGATTTTTCAGCTGCGTATAAAATAGCACCTGCTGAGTCTTTTCTAGTAGTTTCATCTCTATCGCATGCTTGTGCAACATTATAGACATAAGACTTAGATGCATTCATAGATGTATATATATCTGCTAATTTCCCCTGTATTAATTGAAAACTTCCAATTGGTTTATCGAACTGCTTTCGCTCATGCACATAAGGAACTATTATATCCCAACAATTTTGCATAACTCCAAGTGGTCCACCTGCTAAAACTACTCTCTCATAATCTAATCCGCTCATAAGCACTTTTGCACCAGCGTTTATTTCACCTAAAACGTTCTCATTAGGAACTTCACATTTATCAAATATAAGCTCACATGTATTAGACCCACGCATACCTAACTTATCTAGCTTTTCTCCTGTAGAAAAACCTTTAAAATTTTTTTCTATTATAAATGCCGTAATACCCTTAGATCCAGCTTTCTGCTCCGTTTTGGCATATACTACCAAGTAATCAGCATCTGGGCCATTTGTTATCCACATTTTTGAACCATTTAAAACATAATGATCATTTTTTTTTGTTGCTGTCGTAATCATCCCTATCACATCTGAGCCTGCGCTGGATTCACTCATAGCTAAGGCTCCAACTTTTTTTCCTGAAACTAGTCCTGGCAAATATTTTTCACGTTGCTGATCATTCCCATTTAATCTTATCTGGTTTATACACAAATTCGAATGCGCACCATATGAAAGTCCAACTGAAGCTGAGGCTCTACTAATTTCTTCAACACAAACAGTGTGTTCTAAGTAACCTAAGCCACTTCCTCCCCATTTTTCTTCAACAGTTACACCTAGTATTCCTAAACTTCCCATTTTTTCCCATAAATCAGAAGGGAAATCGTTTTTCTTGTCTATATCAGATGCTCTTGGTGCAATTTCATTTTGAGCAAAACTAGATACAGTTTCTCTAATCATATCTGCAGTATCACCTAAATAAAAGTTGAAATCTTCTCTTCTATTAATAATCATTTAATCTCCAAAGACTTATGTTAATAATATTTTTGCTAAACCTAAAAACACAAAGAAACCTACAACATCTGTAACCGTAGTCAACAAAATTGAAGCTCCCAATGCAGGGTCAATTTTAAAACGTTGTAAAAGTAAAGGAATTGATGCACCAAAAAAACCTGCAACAAATAAATTAAATAGCATGGCTAAAGCTATCACAATTCCTAAACCTTTTTCTCCAAACCATAAAGCTGCCACTAAACCAACTATAATTGCAAAAATAATACCGTTAATTATTCCTACTAAGATTTCCTTACCAAAGACTCTTAATGCATTGGACTGATTTAGCTCTCTTGTTGCAAGAGCTCTAACAGCAACAGTTAAAGTTTGAGTTCCAGCATTCCCACCCATTGAGGCAACGATAGGCATCAAAACTGCTAAAGCAACAATTTGTTTTATAGTTCCCTCAAATATTCCTATCGCCATAGACGCCAAGATTGCAGTAAGTAAGTTTACAAATAGCCAGGTAAAACGACTTCTAGCTGTTTGCCAGGCTGCCATATAAATATCGGTATCTCCTGAAACACCTGCAAGTTTCAGCATATCTTCTTCTGCCTCTTCTTGTATTACTTCTACTACATCATCAACTGTTAACATTCCTATTAACTTATTTTGCGAATTAACTACGGGAGCAGACGTCAAATCATATTGCTCAAATAGAAAGGCCATATCCTCTTGGTCCATTGTTACAGGAACAACAACAGGCTCTGTAGTCATAATATCAGACAACACTACTTTTCTCTCACTTCTCATTAATTTATGGAGAGGTATTGTGCCTACAGGCATGTGCCTAGGGTCTACGATAAATATTGCATAGAACTGATCTGGAACTTTAATTGACCGTCTTAAATAATCTATTACCTGTCCTACATTCCAATAACGAGGAACCGCAACATAATCTCTTTGCATCAGCCTACCTGCAGACATTTCCGGAAACTCTAAAGCTTGCACTATTAAAATTTTAGCTTCATTAGAAATTTGATTTAAAAGGTCTTCTCTTTTTTTGAAGTCTAAATTTTCTAATATATAAGCAGCATCATCCGTATCTAATTTTTCTATTAAGTCCGCTAATAAACTTGGTTTATAATTTTCTATTATATCTTTTAATACTTGCTCATCTATAGAAGCTAAAGTTTCTGGAGGCAGTTTATGTTGTAATAAGGTAAATAATGTTTTTCGATCTTCTTGGGGCAATATTTCAAAGATATCTGCAATATCTGCTGGATGCAAAGATAAGATATCTTCTTCAAGAACATTGACATCATTAGCTTTAATATTCTCTCTAGTTTGATCAATAAACTTTGAAGAAATACCAAACCCTAAAGAAGTTTCACTGTCATATATATTAACATTTTCTGCTATAGCTTTAGAATTCTTTTCCATTTTCCTAAAATTCCTATGCATTTTGATTATTAATATTATAATGCATACTAACTGTATAAGATAAATAATGCTAGGTTATAAAAATGGTTTCATTAAATATTATATCTAATAATAAAAGCTTAAAGTGGAAATATAACAAAGATTTGGTTCCATACGATGAAGCTATTAATACTATGGAAAACTATGTTCAGAAAATTTATAAAGATAAAGCTTCAGAACTAATATGGTTGTTAGAACACCCTTCAGTATATACATGTGGAACTAGTGCAAAAGAAGAACAAATACTTAATCATACAGAGATTCCTATTATTAACTCAGGCCGAGGAGGACAAGTTACATACCATGGTCCTGGACAAAGAATAATATACGTAATGCTTAACCTCAATTATAGAGAAAAAGATATCAGAAAATACGTTAAAACCTTGGAAGCATGGATGATAAAATCATTAAAATATATTGGTCTAAACGCTTATACATGTAAAGATAGAATTGGTATATGGGTAAACGGACCTCACGGTGAATCTAAAATAGGAGCTATTGGTATAAGAGTAAGTCACTGGATAACATATCATGGAATATCACTAAATATTAACCCAAACCTTGATTATTATAAGAGCATTATACCATGTGGTATAAAAGATTTCTCANTAACATCATTAAAAGAGCTTGGCTATAATTATAATATGAATGAATTTGATGAGATTATAAAAAAATCTACAAAAGATATCTTTTAGTATCACCCAAAAGTAATTAATTCCTGATCTACCGAGACAGTATCACCTTCTTTTACATTTATTTTTTTAATTATAACATCTTTATCAGATTTAAGAATATTTTCCATTTTCATTGCATCTAATATAATTAAATCTTCACCGGAACTAACCTTTTGATTTTCAGATACACATATTTTTACAACCTGTCCAGGCATAGGAGATATAAGTGTTTTAGATAATGCGTTTTTAGATTTCTTAGGGATCATTTTAGATAAATTAAAAATATCTAATTCTGTAACATTTGATTGGATATCAAAACCAGCATGACAAATATTATAATTAGAAAGATTTTTTGAAACTTGCATAATAAATTTTTTATCATTTAAAGAGATCCGCAATAACGGTTCTCCTATATTCCAAGAAACAATAATTTCATAAAATATTGAGTTATTATCTACCTTAATCCTATAAATATCATTAGCATCATTAGGTAGTATTTCATATTTTAATTCAAAATGGTGCTTAGAAATAGTAACAACATAATTGCCTTTATTTAATTNACTCTCACGCTTTATTTCTATTGCCTTCATTGCCAGAGATGCCATAGAAATCAATGATATTTTGTCTTTTGATTTTAGCAAACCTGAATACCCTTTAGGATACTCTTCATCTAAAAAGGCAGTTGTAATATCTCCAGATAAAAACTTTTTATTAGTTAATACACTATTCACAAATGGAATATTTGTAGACAAACCTTTTATAACAAATGCATCTAATGCTATAGATAATTTATTACATGCATCCAATCTATTTTCTCCATGAGAAATTANTTTTGCTATCATTGGATCATAATACATAGATATTTCGCCACCTTCTTGCACACCTGAATCAAGACGAATTGAAGCATCTTCCCGCAATGGTGAAATAAATTTTCTCAATCTACCAATAGAAGGTGCAAAATTTCTAATAGGATTTTCAGCATATATCCTAGCTTCAACAGACCAACCACTAATTTTTATATCTGACTGTATTAATCCTAAGGGTAATTTAGCGCTTATATTGATCATTTTTTCAACAAGATCTATTCCTGTAACTAATTCTGTTACTGGATGCTCAACTTGCAATCTTGTGTTCATTTCAAGAAAATAAAAAGACTTATCNTTAGATGCTACAAACTCTACAGTTCCAGCACTAGAATAATTAACAGCTTTAGCTANTAAAAGAGCCTGCTCTCCCATTTTTTTTCTCATACCCTCATCNACTAANGAACTAGGAGCTTCTTCAATTACTTTTTGATGTCTTCTTTGAACAGAACATTCTCGTTCTCCTAAATAAACCATATTTCCAAATTCATCTGCAAGAATTTGAATTTCTATATGTCTGGGCCCAACAATAAATTTTTCTATAAATACTCTATCATCTCCAAATGATTTTTTAGCTTCATTTTTTGCACTCTGAAAACCAGAAATTAATTCTTTTTCATCATTTGCTACTCTCATACCTTTTCCACCNCCACCNGCAGAAGCTTTAACCATTACTGGGTAACCAATTTCTATAGCAGCTTTTTTAGCATCTTCTACATTTTTNATAGCTCCATCAACACCAGGAATAATATTTACTCCAGCTTTTTTAGCTATTCTTTTAGAGATAATTTTATCTCCCATAGATTGGATGGCTTTAATAGATGGCCCTATAAATATAATATTTTCTTTTTGTAAAGCTTTAGAAAATTCTGCATTTTCTGATAAAAAACCATANCCAGGGTGAACAGCATCAGCTTTCTTTANTTTTGCAGCCTTTATAATATTTTCTATATTTAAGTAACTTTTTGCTGAATCAGCAGGCCCGATATTAACTGCCTCATCCATATATTGTAAATACATAGAATTTTTATCTGCATCTGAGTATACTCCTACAGTAGCAATTCCCATTTTTTTGCACGTTTTAGCAATTCTACAAGCTATTTCGCCTCTATTAGCAATAAGTATTTTTTTAAACATATAATAGTCTCTTTTTTTATANTGGAATATTTCCATGTTTCTTTTTTGGGTTTGATAATTCTTTTGTTTTTANAAGCTCTAATGCTGATGANAATCTAGATCGAGTATTATGTGGAGTTATAATATCATCTAAATAACCTCTNGAGGCAGCTACAAATGGATTAGCAAACTTATCTTGGTATTCATCTGTTTGTTTTTTTATTTTTTCTTCATTAGAACCTCTAAATATAATTTCTACCGCGCCTTTCGCTCCCATTACAGCAATTTCAGCTGTTGGCCAAGCATAATTAACATCTCCTCTTAAATGTTTTGAAGCCATAACATCATAAGCGCCTCCGTANGCTTTTCTAGTTATCAAAGTTATCTTTGGGACTGTTGCTTCAGCATATGCATAAAGAAGCTTAGCTCCGTGCTTAATGATACCATTATATTCTTGTGATGTTCCTGGCAAGAAACCNGGGACATCTACTAAAGTAACGATTGGTATGTTAAAACAATCACAAAAACGAATAAACCTTGCTGCTTTACGAGAAGAATCAATATCTAAGCATCCCGCAAGAACCATGGGCTGATTAGCTACTATGCCTATAGTTTCTCCCGAAATTCTTGCAAAGCCAATTATAATATTTTTTGCATAATCAGGTTGTATTTCAAAAAAATCTTCTTCATCAACTATAGTTATTATTAANTCTTTCATATCATAAGGACTATTAGAGTTTTCAGGTATAAGTGTATCTAAATTAAATGCTTTACGATTTTTTGGATCCTCAGTTAACCTAGCTGGAGCTTTTTCCTTATTTGAAAGAGGTAAAAAGTCCAAGAGCCTTCTAGTTTGTTCTAATATAGTTAAATCATCTTCAAATGCTAAATCAGCTACACCAGATTTTCTTGTATGAGTAGAAGCTCCACCAAGCTCTTCAGCACTTACTGTTTCATGAGTAACTGTTTTTACAACATCTGGACCTGTTACAAACATATAAGAGGAATCTTGAACCATAAATGTAAAATCTGTTATAGCTGGTGAATAAACAGCACCTCCTGCGCAGGGNCCCATGATTAATGATATTTGAGGAATAAANCCAGATGCTAATACATTTCTTTGAAAAACTTCTGCATACCCTCCTAATGAGGCCACTCCTTCTTGAATACGAGCACCGCCAGAATCATTCAATCCGATTACAGGCAAACCTAGTTTCATAGCCTGATCTAAAATTTTACAGATTTTCTCTGCATGAGCTTCACTTAAAGAACCTCCATAAACGGTAAAATCTTGGCTATATATTAATATTGAACGCCCATTTATTTTACAAGTACCTGTTACGACACCATCACCGGGTATTTTATTTTTTTCCATACCAAAATCTGTAGAACGATGCTCTACAAACATATCATACTCAATAAATGTATCCTTATCAGCAAGAACNCTAATCCTTTCTCGAGCAGATAACTTTCCTTTTGCATGCTGACTCTCTAAACGTTTCAATCCTCCAGAAAGTCTTGCTAGGTCTTTCTTTTCTTGCAATTCTTTTAATACATCTTTCACAACTTANTCCTTACAATATNGTTATTATTTGTTTATAGCATCAAAATATTTTTTTACATTTTTTATATCAATACTAATAGCCTTAAGTCTAGTAAAAGCTTCTTCATCTTTACCCCATAAAGAAGACTGATGAATTTCTTCCAAGTTACTTATCTCATACGCATCCTTAACACTAATCTTATTGTTTACAAGAGCCAAAGATATAATTATTGAATTAGTTAACTGGACTAATACACCTATTGCAGATAACTCAAAACAGTTCTTCTTTATCAAAATTTCTTTTACTTTAGTTATATTTTCTTCNGACTGGCTTACTGCTATAATTTCNGATGTATGTAATATATTAATATTATATAAGTCTTGCATAAATTTAATCATAGGCAACCAATACTTATTTTGCTTTTTTACTAAATCTTTAGGAGAACTAGCAAAATAGCAAACTACATCACTATTAATATATAAGCTTAATGCTTCTATATAAGCGTGATTGTTTATTGCTATCTTATCAAGGGCTGTATTCGTCATCCTTATAGGCGATACTATATTAGCTAGCTTTTTAGAACTTTTTATTTGAAAGTCTTGAAGTATTATTTTTGCTAGCTTTAAAGTAGGCACCTCTATCAAATTTCTATTTGGAGTCTTTGCCATTTTATTATTGATTTGAATACTATAATTATTTTCAATAGATTTTATAATTTTAAATGTAAGTTTAGGTTTATTTTCCATCAATATTAACTAATTTAAAATATCTTTTGATAGTTTTAAGGCTTCCATNATTTTTAACNTATGCTCTGGAATAGGCGCTTTAATTCTTAGTGTTATTCCTTCAATATCAGGAATTCCTATTTCTCTTGCGTGTAGTTGCATGTTAGAAGAAAATTGATAGAGGTGTTTCAACTCACGGTGAGTTTTTTTAATATATTTATTATCACCTATGATTGAACAACCTACATGATTACAATGCGCTCTAATTTGATGTTTCCTTCCAGTTTCAGGAAGAAATTCTACTAAAGATAATTTAGTATATTTAAAATCACCTTTCCATAATACATTGTAAATTGTTTTACATTCTTTTCCATATAGGTCAAAGGCTGCTCTTTCAAAATTCTTACTATTAATAGTAGCTAAAGGAGCATTAATTGACCCTGATGTTTTTGGCATGTGCCCAATGACAAAAGCCCAATAAANCTTTTTAACCTCTCTATTTCTAAAAGCTTCNGATAACCGTCTAGTCGTATCTGGCTTTCTCGATAGTAACAACACACCACTCGTTTCTTTATCTATTCTATGTAATAGCTGTGGTCTATAAGGAGATTCAAAACGAAAATAATCGAGTAACCCGTCTACATGATCATATATTCTAGATCCGCCTTGAACAGCAAGTCCTGCTGGTTTATTGACTGCAATTAATTCTTTGTCTTTATATAATATAGAATTATTAATAAAATTTAATAGATCATCATTTAACTCAGTATAACATATAAACTTTGATTTTTTTAAATTTCTAAATATAGAAGGAATTCTTATACTATTGCCTGTTTCTATTCTTTTTTTTCCAACTGCTCGCTTTCCATTAATTCTAATTTGACCAGTACGTAATAATTTTTGTATTGCTACAAATGACAAATTTTCTGTTCGCGAAGCAACGAACTTATCTAACCTTTGTCCTGTTTCTTCAATAGATACTTTTATTGGGTCATTATTATTAGACATATATTAAAACACCAAACGAAGAACATTTAAACCTAATACTAAACCACTGATAGATAGTAATACAGATAATAAAATAAAAACAATTGCTGTGATATGATCACCTTTTTCAAACATTAAAAATGCTTCAAGTGAAAAGGCAGAAAATGTTGTGAAGGAACCTAATATTCCTATTTGAATAAAAGCCTTGATATTATCAGTAAAAATACCAGCTTTCGCTAAACTATCATATAGCATACCTAATATTAAGGATCCCAAAACATTACAAGCCAACATTCCATATGGAAAGGCATTTGAAGATAAGTTTTGGATAGCAGTTGATATAATATATCTAGAAGTAGCACCTATTGCACCACCAATAGCTATTGATATAATTAAATACATCTTCCTAGCCTTATTCATTATTATTATAAACACATACTATGATCTTATAATATAATAACAAAAAATAAAATTAAATATACTTTAGTAAGTTTTTTCTAAGATTGATTATCAGGGTTTTCTTCTTTTGCTTCTTCCACTGGGCCACTATCAAGACCTTTAGCTGCAATATTTCTGTCAACTAACTCGATATATGCCATAGGAGCACTATCACCATATCTATTACCATCTTTGATTATACGAGTATATCCACCACTTCTACTTTCATACCTCGTTGCTATTTCTCCAAATAATTTTTCAATATTTGCATCAGGAGCCATTCTAGCAATAGCAAACCTACGAGCATGAAGGTTTCCTTTTTTTCCTAATGTAATAAGCTTTTCAACTATTGGCCTTAATTCTTTAGCTTTAGCTACAGTAGTTCTGATTTGTTCATGCTTAATCAATGCTGTAGACATATTAGCAAACATGGCTTTTCTATGAGAGCTTGTTCTATTAAGCTTTCTGTGTCCTATTTTATGCCTCATAATATAACTCCCTATTCAATATTCTATTAATTAAAATTGATCATCAATTTTTTTTGCTAGCTGCTCTAAATTTTCTGGAGGCCACTCTGGAATTATTTGTC
>NYVM01000010.1 GCA_002684605.1 Candidatus Pelagibacterales bacterium
CTTGGTCTTCTTTCCTCAAATTTTCCTTTTGGCTTATCTCCAAAAGACCTTTCTCCTCGTTTTGCAAAGCTTGAACGTGAATTTCTTTCTTCACTATCTCTTCTTGGTCTTCTTTCTTCACTACTATACTTATCTGCGAATCTTTTCTTAGCTTTTTTTGTAAATTTTTTGGCACTATTTTTACTTTTTATAAAATCATTATCTCTTTTTCTATCATTATGACCTTCTTCATAATTAAACTTTTTATTAAAATCAGGCTTACTATCTCCTAAAATTAAATCTTCTGATTCATTTAAAATTTTTCCATATAAGGAATATCCTATCAATTTTTCAATTGCTTTTAATTTTCTTTTTTCTGATACATCACATAATGAAATAGCTATACCAGACTTTCCAGCTCTTGCAGTTCTTCCAATACGATGAATATATATTTCAGCTTCATTAGGCATGTCATAATTTATAACATGTGATATATCATCAACATCTATTCCTCTTGCTGCAATATCAGTAGCAATTAATATATTTAATTTACCTAATCTAAAATTTTTTAATGTTCTAGTTCTTTGGCTTTGGCTTTTATCACCATGAATTGCATCGACTTCTATACCAGACTTTTTTAGTCTAACTGCCAATTTATTAGCACCCATTTTAGTTCTTACGAATATTATAGAACGATAAACTGTATGGTTATTAAATATATCAAGAATAAATTTAAGTTTAGCTTCTTTCTTAACTATAAATACTCTTTGATCAATTAATTCTATTGGCCTGGTGCTAGGTGCTACATTTACCTCTTTTGGCTTACGTAAAAATTCATCAGCAAGAGCTCTTACTGCTTTAGGCATAGTTGCAGAAAGTAGTATTGCTTGCTTATCTTTTGATATTTTTGACATAATTTTCTTAATACTAGGCATAAAGCCAAGGTCTAACATTTGATCTGCTTCATCCAGCACAACAGTACTAGTTAAATCCAACCTTGCTACTTTTGAGGTCACATGATCTAGTAATCTACCTGGGGTAGCTACTACAATGTCTGCACCATCTTTGAGAGCTTTAATTTGTGGTCCTGGTTTTGCTCCACCAACAACTAACACTGCTTTAGGTCGAATAATACTTCCATATGTTCTTACTTTATCTACTATTTGCATAGCAAGTTCTCGTGTAGGAACTAATACTAGTACAGGAAAACATTTTGATTCATTACGTTTAACTTTTTTAACTAATCTTTCTAAAATTGGAAGTACAAATGCAGCAGTTTTTCCCGTACCTGTTTGGGCTACCCCAACTATATCATTTCCCTCTAGAAATTTTGGTATTACTGCTAATTGAATAGGTGTAGGTTCACTATACCCTTCAGAATCTATAGCTCTAAGTATAGGGCTAGTTAAACCTAATTCTTCAAATTTCATTAAAATACTTTCATTTATTTAGCACCAAGAGAAATCCAATATTAAAACAAAAATGCTATAATCTTAGCTTATTGAGATAAATGATATATACTCAAAGGTTAGTTAATAGGGGCGATATCATATGCATTATTCAATAGCAAGAAGTTTAAGCTTTAATGTATATATATTTAATATGATTTAATATTATATATAAGGTAAATATGAGAACATATTATAATTAGGAACAATAATGGATACACAACAAATACTAAATAATGTATTTGGCTATAATACTTTTAGAACCGGTCAAGAAGAAATCATTAATACAATACTAAATAAAAAAAATATTCTTGCTGTTATGCCTACCGGTGCAGGAAAATCTCTCTGTTATCAAATCCCCGCATTACTATTTAAGCGCGGATCTATAGTAGTATCTCCCTTAGTAGCATTAATGGATGATCAAATTTTAGCATTAAAGGAATTAGGTGTTCCGGCAGAAAGAGTTCATTCACATTTGACAGAAGCACAAAATAAAAAAAGTTTACAAGATTTTAAAAAAGGTATTATTAAAATTTTATACCTTTCACCTGAGAATTTAATGAGCGAAAAAACATTATATGATTTACAAGATATTGATATTGCTATGTTTGCAATAGATGAAGCCCATTGTATATCTAAATGGGGAGCAAGCTTCAGGCCACAGTATGAAGAGCTATCAAAATTATCTCAGATTTTTCCAGAGGCAATTATAGCTAGTTTTACTGCAACTGCTGATAAGAATACTAGAGAAGATATAATTCATAAGCTATGTAATTATAATGCCGAAATTTTAGTACAAGGTTTTGATCGTCCAAATTTAAGCTTAGCCGTAGAACAAAAAACAAATAATTGGAAGAAGCAATTACTAAACTTCATTAAAAATAAAAATCAAGAATCAGGAATTATTTATTGCTTATCAAGAAAAGAAACAGAGAGTGTAGCTAACTTTCTCATTGAAAATAATTTCGATGCTATTCCTTATCATGCTGGACAAGAATCAAGTTTTAGAAAAAATAATCAAAATAAATTTATGGCCAAAGACGGAATTATAATTGTAGCTACCATAGCTTTTGGTATGGGAATAGATAAATCAAATGTTAGATTTGTAGCGCACACTAGCTTGCCTTCAAGCATTGAATCTTATTACCAAGAAATAGGTCGTGCAGGTAGAGATGGGGAACCCTCTGATACTTTATTGTTATATGGATTAAATGATTTATTTCAAAGAAGACGATTTATAGAGAATGATAAAGCTGATAGCCAACATAAATTAAGAGAGAACAAGAGGCTTGATAGCTTACTCGCATATTGCGAAACCCCCATCTGTAGAAAAAAAGCCTTATTATCATATTTTGATGAAGAAATAGATAACTGTAATAATTGTGATAATTGTTTGAGTCCGCCTAAGATGTTAGAAGGAACCCAATTAGCACAGATGGTACTTTCTGCAATATATAGATCTGGACAATATTTTGGAGCAGCACATATTATTAATATATTATTAGGAGATAAAACGTCTAAAATAGTTGAAAGAAGACATGATAAAATAAAAACTTTTGGAGTAGGAAGTAATTACAGTAAAGATTTTTGGCAAGGTTTTATAAGACAGCTACTTTCTTCTGGGCATATTATTATAAATATTAAGAAATTTGGATGCCTAGAAATCACTAAAACAGGGCTTCAATTACTAAAAAATGAATTATATTTTAATTATAAAGAAATAGAATTAAAAATAAATAAAACTAATAACAATAAAAAAGAAAAAATAACGTATAATATTGAAAATTCTGATCTGGAACTATTAACTTCTTTAAAGGAGTTGAGGTTAACAATTTCTAAATCCCTAGCAGTTCCTGCATTTGTAATTTTCTCTGATTCAAGCCTTATTGAAATGGCAAAATTAAAACCTAAAGATGAAACTGATTTCTCTAAAATAAATGGAGTTGGGCCTAGTAAATTAAAAAAATATAGTAGTAAGTTTTTATCAGTTATAAATAACTAATAAATATTAATATTATTCACATCAATTAATACTTTATATTCCTTTCCAAAAGCAACTATAGCTAAAGATTTTATATTTTTTGCATTTATAACTTTTGTTAACATAACACCTGATCTTTTAAAACTTTCGAAGGGTATATTTATAGTCTTCCAATTTCTATCTACTTTAAAAGAAGCTTGATAATATTGCCAAGGCAATAATGTTCCAGTAGTTCTTAAATGTATAAAGTATTCATCTGTATTACCTCTTACTTCTATTTGAATTCCTTTATAATTAGTATCAAACCTATCTAGTATTTTTCTCCTAAACTGAATGAAACCTCCATTATTTTCTAAGCTTACGTTTCCCGTCATTCGAGCAAAAGAGATATTTTTTTCTTTAATAAATTCTATCTTACCATTAGAAAACCCACCCATTACATCATCTGATATAAACTCCCATTTTTCCTCTGGACTATTATTAAAGTTTTCAAATAACATTTCATTACCTATAGCTTGCTTAGAAAATAATAAAAAAAGAATAATAAATAATCTTACCATAGCTGANCTCCTTAACAAAATTACTAGACAACCCATATAAACACTAATAATTTACGAAAATAATTAATATATAGATTTATTAATTATCACCATGCAATATAAAAAAATGAAAGAGCCTATAATGAAAAAACAAATTGAAAATATGCTAGAAAAAGCAATTTTTGCAAGCCGCTGGTTTATGGCCCCTGTATACTTAGCACTTTCTATCTCTTTGTTTTTTATTACTGTAAAAGTATTACAAGAATTTTTTCATAGTATTCCTTTAATGTTTGCTATGGATGTAAAAGACCTATTATTATTTGTATTACATATCGTTGATTTAGCATTAATTGGTAATTTAGTCCTAATGGTTATATTTGCTGGNTATGAAAATTTTGTTTCAAAAATTGGCATTGCAGAAAACAGCGAAGATAAACCAAGCTGGATGGGCAAAGTAGATTTTAGCGGCCTTAAGTTGAAATTGGTGGCTTCTATTGTAGCAATTTCAGGTATCAATTTATTAGAATCATTTTTAGATATTAGCACTAAAACTGAGCAAGAACTAAGATGGATGGTAATTATTCATCTTGTATTTGTACTTTCGGGAGTTATGCTTGCAGTAATGGACTATATAGCTTCAAAAAGTGACTCGCATTAGAAGCTTATAGTGAGCTTAAGGAGGTTTCAATATTTTATCAGTTATTATTTAAAAACGTTATTAAAATATTATTTTTAAATATTTTAATAACCAATATTGTATTTTCTCANACATTAGAGCAATCAATAAATTCTGAAAATAGAACAATAGATTATAAGAAAAGGGATAAATATAGAAACCCTTTAGATACATTATCTTTTTTTAATATCACTAATGATATGACTGTTATNGANCTACAGCCAAGTGGAGGGATTTCGCCAGCAGGATGGTATACAGAAATTCTTGCGCCTTATTTAAAAAAAAATGGTCTGTTAATTGCTGCTCATTTTAATCCTAAAGAATCTGACTGGCGTGCCAAAATNAGAGATAATTTTGAATTATTAATTAAGAAAAAACCAGACTATAATAAAATAAAAATGTCTATGCTTTCAATTCCTCCTAGTAAGCTAGCTGAAGATAGTACCGCAGATATGATTTTAACATTTAGAAACCTGCATAACTGGTTAAAAAGTAATGCTTTAAAAGAAGTTTTTAAAGTTTCCTATCAGGCTTTAAAACCTGGTGGAATATTAGGTGTAGTAGAGCATAGGGCTCCGGAAATATTTAGTTTAGAAGAAATGATAAAAACAGGATATGTTACTGAGAGTTTAGCTATAAGTTATGCTCAAGAAGCTGGCTTTCTATTAGAAGAAAAATCAGAAATTAATTCTAATACTAGAGATACTAAAAACTATGTTAATGGAGTTTGGAATTTGCCTCCTACCTTAAAGGTTTATAATACTGATGATAGACAAAAATATATAGCTATAGGCGAAAGTGATAGAATGACTTTAAGATTTATTAAACCAATAAAGTAATATTAAAAATTCATTTAAATAGAATATATCAGTTCTACATAAAATATACATAATAGAATTACAAAATATATATTTTAATGATCAATAATCTTATCTAATAATTAATTTAGGAAAGTCATTGAAAAAATATATTGGCATATACCCTTTAGCTATACCAGGAATATTTATATGCCTTATATTTATTTTAGCTACAAGTATAATCATGATACATACTTGGGATCTATACAATAAATTAAACTTGATATATTTAATATTATAAATTATTTAATAAAAAATCTATTAGAAAAATTTCCCACGGTATCGGTACTTATTGATATTGTCTTACCTGATAAATTATCGTCTTCATTCTCTTTTTCTAATGCAGAAGTAATAAATAGTGTATTCATATTTTTTCCTCCAAATGCACAACAAGTAGGCCTTTGCATTGGAGTTTTGATTGTATTAAGTAATTTTCCACTTAAATCATAACTTGAAACTTGCCCTCCATTCCATTCAGCATTCCATAAATATCCATTTATATCTACTGTGGAACCATCAGGAAAACCTTCTAAACTTGTTTTATCAANAAATATACTTGCGGCTTTTATATTTGATATATCTTCAGATAAATTAGTTTTATAAATTTTTTTCTTAACAGTATCTGCGTAATATATGTATTTGTTATCTGGTGATGTTGTAATAGAATTACTAATATGTATGCCTTTTATGATTANATGAATATGTAAATCATTATCTAGTAAATAGATAGCTCCCTCAGGCCTAGAAGGATTAGACTCACTCATAGTACCGCACCAAAACCGTCCGAAGCCATCGGTTTTACCATCATTAAATCTTACATTTTCTGGAAGTTCCACTTGATTTTTTAATTTTGTAATTTTTTTTGTAATAACATTAAAATAAGCAAAAAACTTATCAAAAGCGCATAATAATTCCTCATGACTTTTAGTGAGAGAGATTGAGCAAATTCTATCCGAAAAGTTCCATTCTAATTTTTTATTATCTAAAAAAGACCATGCATGTAAACGNTTAGATTCTATGTCTACCCAGTAAATTCTTTGATAGATTTCGTCCCAAATAGGTGACTCCCCTAAAATAGATTTCTCATTACTAACTATTGAATAATTACTCATTATNTAAGGTATTAATTACCNTGTCTCCATAAGTTAAACCANTATTCCAACTTTCTANATATTCTTCAATAGAAACAGTCCAACCATTTTCCATATTTTCATCAAAGTATTCAAATAATATTCCATCTTTTGCATGCATAGATAATAAAATAGTGCCTCCTATTTCACCACCATGCTCATAATGTGGCAAAGCATCTGAATGAGCTATTGCATAATCACCTTTTTTTCTGTGTATAGTATTTTTAACGCCGTCTATACCTAGTTCTGTTATAAACTGTTCACCCTCTAAGACTAAAGTTAAAGTNGATGCGATATGNCGATGCCTTCTACAATGACTTTTGCCTTTTGGGTACCTAAGAAGCATATCTAATCGGCAACTATCANTATCATACCCTAGAAGGCTATAATCAAAGTCAATTTTAAATTCCTTACAAGATGGATCATTATAACTTCTCCACTCTACTTTATTAGGATCATAAGTCTCTGAAATCTTTTTAATATTACTATTCATAAAATATAACTCTTAATATGTTTATCTAAATAAGGTATTCAATACTATAATTATAATGTTATTTATTTCAATATAAAATAATATTTAAAATACAAGGATTTTATATGAAAAAGCTTGAACGAACTAATTATATTATGAAAAAGCTTAATGAGATTTACCCTACAACACCAATACCTCTAAATCATAAGAATAATTATGAGTTACTAGTTGCCGTTTTATTAAGTGCGCAATGTACTGATGAAAGAGTAAATACTGTTACTCCAGGATTATTCTCTTTAGCTAATACTGCTGTAAATATGCAACACATTNCTATAGAAAAAATTTATAATATAGTTAGNCCATGTGGCTTAGCTCCTCAAAAATCTAAAGCAATATCAAACTTATCAAAAATATTAGTAGAAAAATATGGTGGTGAAGTTCCAGACAATATTGATGCACTTGAAACACTTCCAGGAGTAGGTCACAAAACAGCAAGTGTTGTTATTTCTCAGGGTTTTGGGCATCCTGCATTTCCAGTAGACACACATATTCATAGATTAGCCCAGAGATGGGGATTAACTAGCGGCAAGAATGTTACTGTAACAGAAAAAGATTTAAAAAAACTTTTTCCAATAGAGACTTGGAATAAACTTCACCTTCAAATTATTTTTTACGGCAGAGAATACTGTACTGCGAGAGGATGTGACGGAAGAATATGCAATATATGTAAAACTTGTTATCCAAACCGNAAGAAACCTTTCAAAAATATAAAAGCTTAATAGTTCTTAATAAAAAATACTAAATCTATATAATTAAAATTATAGTATAATAATAGATATTAGATAAAATTGAAAAAATATATGTATTTAAACAACTTATTAATCATTCTAGGAAACCAATTATTTCCAATTCACGAGATAAAAAAAACTAATGTAACGAATATTTTTATGTCAGAAGATTTTAATTTATGTACTAACCATAAGCATCATAAATTAAAAATTTTGATGTTTTTTATAGCGATGAGAGAATATAAAGATGAGCTAATTAAAAATGGCTTTAAAGTTTTCTATCACTCCATAGAGGAAAAAGAATTTAAAAATGATTTTGAAGACAAATTATCAAAAGTAATTAAAAATAATAAAATAAACCAAGTAAATTATTTTGATATTGAAGATCATTTTTTTGAAAAAAAGATGAATGATTATAAAAATTTATCAAATATAAATTGGAAGAAGCATGAAAGCCCGATGTTTATTTATACCAGAGATAAATTTTCTGATTTTCACAAGAAAAGTTCAACATTGAGGCTTGCCAACTTTTATAAAATAATTAGAAAAGATTTAAATATTTTAATTGATAAAAATAAATTGCCTATCGGCGGAAAATGGTCATTTGACGAAGAAAATAGAAAAAAATTACCTAAAGANATTACTTTACCAAAAATACCTCCTAATAAAGAGACAAAATACTCTACCATATTAAAAAATAATATTAATAAACACTTTTCTACTCATCCAGGAAAAATGGAAAATTTATGGATGCCCACAAATAGAAAAGATGCCTTATTATGGTTAAAAAAATTTTTTAAATATAAGTTGAAAAATTTTGGCACTTATGAAGATGCTATTTATTCTGATAATAATTTCCTATTTCATAGNGGTCTCAGTCCATTATTAAATTTGGGGNTACTTACGCCTACAGAAATTATTGAACAGCTTATCAAGTATTGTAAAGGAAATAATGTTCCTTTAAATTCCTTAGAAGGTTTCATAAGACAAATAATTGGATGGAGAGAATTTATAAGGGGTATTTATCATACTCATGGTGAACAACAAATAAAATCTAATTTTTGGAATCATGACAATAAACTTACAGAACACTGGTATAATGGCACTACAGGAATAGCTCCTTTAGATGATGCTATTTTAGATTGTATAAACTATGGATACACACATCATATTCCTAGGTTAATGATTATAGCAAATATAATGACATTATCTAGAATTAATCCCTTAGAAATATATAAATGGTTTATGGAAATGTTTGTAGATTCATCTGATTGGGTAATGGTTCCAAATGTATTTGGAATGGGAACTTTTNCAGATGGAGGAATATTTGCAACCAAGCCATATACATGTGGTTCTAACTATATAATTAAAATGAGTAATTACAAAAAAGGACAATGGTGTGATATAGTCGATGGTCTATATTGGAGTTTTATGCATGATAATAAAAAATTTTTTAAAAGTAACCCGAGGTTATCGCTTCTCGTTGGATATTTAGATAGAATGGATGCTTCAAGAAAAAATATAATTTTTCTTGAGGCTAAAAAGTTTATTAATTTAAAAACTTTAATAAAATAATTTATAATAATAAAAACTNAAGAGGTTGAGTATTGATTGAAGTTGCGGCTGCTATTATTTTTTATAAAAACAAAATTCTTTGCTTCCAGAGGGGTTTAGCGAAATATGATTATGTATCATATAAATATGAATTTCCGGGTGGCAAATTAAAATATAATGAAGACCCTATTACCGCCCTAAAAAGAGAGATAAATGAAGAATTAAAAATGGATGTTGAAATACAAGAAAAATTTAAAACAATTGTATTTAAATACCCTGACTTTAGTATTAAAATGCATTGCTATATTTGTAATACGAATATATTTTCTGGTAAACTATATGATCATATAGATTACAAATTAGTAGATATTAAAAACCTTGATCAATTAGATTGGCTTGAAGCGGATATAGAGCTTGTTGAAGATATCATGAAAAAATACATTGTTTGAATTTAAAATTGTAACTAGACTTTATTATTCTCTTAGTCTATTAGTTAGCACAAGTCTAAATTAATATAAAATTATCCGTAAAACTAAAAAATATTTTAAGGTGACTATTGATAAAAACAACATTAGCATCTTTTGCAAAATCTATTGTTTTAAATGCTCAAAATAGTGCACCTAAAAAAGGTATATCCTTTTCATTACTTAGAATTGAAATATTATCTGGGTTAACAGTTGCTTTAGCTTTAGTACCTGAAGCTATAGCTTTTGCATTTGTGGCTGGTGTTGCACCTTTATCTGGGCTTTACGCAGCATTTATTGTAGGAATTATTACCGCATTAATAGGAGGTCGCCCAGGAATGATTTCTGGCGCTACAGGAGCATTAGCAGTAGTTATGGTTTCATTAGTTATGGACCACGGTGCTCAATATTTATTTGCAACTGTTGTTTTAATGGGAATTATACAGTTAGGAGCAGGAGTCTTTAAATTAGGAAAATTTATTAGAATGGTTCCACAACCGGTTATGCTTGGCTTTGTGAATGGTTTAGCAATCGTAATTGGTATTTCTCAGCTTAGTCAATTTAAAACAATTAATGCAATTGGTGAATCTGTTTGGATATCTGGAAATACACTTTTATATTCTCTGTGCATAGTAGCAGCCTCTATGTTTATAATTTGGTTTTTACCCAAAATAACTAAATTAATTCCATCTACATTAGTTGCCATTATATTTACTACTATTCTAGTTATAGTTTTAAATATTGATATTCCTAGTGTAGGAGACCTTGCTTCTGTGAAAGGGGGGCTACCGAATTTTATTATACCAAATGTACCTCTAAATTATGAAACCTTAAAAATTATATTTCCTTATGCTTTTATATTAGCTGCAATTGGTTTAATCGAAAGTTTATTAACTTTAAATTTAGTTGGTGAAATAACTAATAAACGTGGTGGAGCAAGTAAAGAATGTTTAGCACAAGGAGTTGCTAATACCGTAACGGGCTTTTTCGGAGGAATGGGTGGTTGTGCCATGATTGGACAATCAATGATTAATGTTAAATCTGGGGGCAGAACAAGAATAGCAGGAATTGCAGCTGCTTTATTTTTATTACTTTTTATTTTATATACATCTTCATTAATAGAACTTATTCCAATTGCAACACTAGTCGGAGTAATGTTTATGGTAGTTATTGGAACATTTGCCTGGAATTCATTAAAAATATTGTTTTTTGTTCCTAAAAGTGATGCATTGGTGATAATTCTTGTAACAGTTGTAACTGTATTGGAAGATTTAGCTGTCGCAGTAATTGTTGGAGTTATTTTTTCTGCATTAGTATTTGCTTGGAAGTCTGCTTCAAAAATTAGAGCTATTGAAAGGCCTTCAATAAGAGAAAAAGGAGCTAAAGTCTATGAAATTGAAGGCCCACTATTCTTTAGTTCCACCAATAGTTTTTTAGAAATATTTAAACCTTCTGAAGACCCTGAAGTTATAATAATTGATTTTGCTAAATCAAGAGTTATAGATCAATCCGCATTAAAAGCCATAGAAGATATAGCTGATAGATATAATAATATTGGTAAAAAAATTAAACTGAGACATTTAACGCGTGATTGTCATAAATTACTAAGAAAAGCAGGACAACTTGTGGTTGATAGTGACGATGATCCAGATTATGCTATTGCTGTAGATTATGATGTTAAACTAGGAATATTTGGAAAATAAAAATGAGTAATGAGATGAAGAATGATGATGTTATCTTTAATTACTTTAAATTAATTTGTGATGAAAAAGATGATATTAAATGTAAGGCTTTAGGAAGTGACTGGATAATAGCAATGGAAAACAACATTTTAAGTATGGAAAAAGACTTAGACGAATCTGATAAAATAAAACATGCAGAAGATATTGAAAATAATAAACAATACTTAGAAAGCCTTAAAAACAAATCTGCTTCTGAATGGAGAGAGTTTGCAACTCAATGCATGGTTGAAATAGTAGATAACAAGAAATAAAAAAAGAAAAAGCTCAATTAAACTAATAATAAAAATTCTGTTAATAGTTTGTTTTAATCTATGTACCTTTCTTTATTACTAGGAGATTTATTGGCATATAAAAATAGCTTAAACCATCTTTAGGGTGAGATAAAAAATAACTTTCAAGATCAATTATCATTTTTCGGTGCCTCTCTGCTGTAAGCACAAATGAAGCATAGAAAAAGCCAGCAACCTCTTGAGCTAAAATATTAGCTGGAGCATTAAAATTGAGAATACTAGGTGTAATAGTTATCTCAGAGTCATTAAATATTGTTGTAGCAAGTTCATGAATTCCTTCTACTGATCTGACACGAGGATCTCCAAGTTCTATTCTCCCATAATTAGGGTGTTCTTTGCACACATGTTTAAAAATAATATTATTTATTTCAGAGTAGCCAGGTGCCATGTTGGAATCACCATCAACAATAGCAGCAAAAATACCACTCTCTCTAAGTACTCTCTTAGCAGTATCAAATACAGGAATTACTGGGTCCATGAGAGTCAATGCCCAATGACATAGAATTATGTCTATAGATAAGTCTGAGACAAAATTTAAATTTTGTGCCATACTATTATTAAGTTTTATGTTGGTATGCGAAAGTCTTTCAC
>NYVM01000062.1 GCA_002684605.1 Candidatus Pelagibacterales bacterium
CAGGGCTAGAAGCACATCCATTTAAAAAAAATAAAATTATTATAAGTAAAATTTTAAAACTAATTATATTTTTATACATTTTTCCCAAACTGTTTTATATAGTATACAATATACTATTTAATAATTCTTGTTCAAGTTACTTTAAATAAGATATTATCATTAATGTGTTGTTTTTTTGCCATCCCCGCCTCCACCCGGAGTTTTTATTATAATAGCATCTCCAGGTTTTATATCAATGGTTACACTTGAATCTAATTTTTTAATGCCCTTACCTTTTTTTTTTATCAGGTTGATTCCTTTTGAAGCATCGTTTCCATCTAGAATTCCATTTGGAGCTATTTTTCTTCTATTTGATAAAATTACAGCCGTCATACTTTTATAAAATTCAATTTCTCTGATAACTCCATCTCCTCCATTAAATAAACCTTTACCACCACTATTCTTTCTTATAGAAAAATTATTTATTTTAACTGGATAACGCAATTCTAATATTTCAGGATCTGTCATTCTCGTATTAGTCATATGGCATTGAACTGCACTTGCACCATTATGATTATTGCTTGCACCTTCGCCGCCACAAATAGTTTCATAATATCCATAATTATTACTGCCAAAAGTAAAATTACTCATAGTTCCATAACATGCAGCTTGGATTTTTAATGCACTATTGATTGTATCGACTATAGTTTGACTTGTTTCAACATTTCCAGCAACTACAGCTGCAGGATATTTCGGATTTAGTATAGAATTATTAGGTATGATAATTTTAATTGGCTTTAAGCAGCCATCGTTTAAGGGTATTTTTTTTTCTATTAATGTTCTTAAAACATAAAGAATAGCGGATTTAGTTACCGCTTTAGGAGTGTTAAAGTTATCAGATGTTTGTTCTGAAGAGCCTGTAAAATCAAAGCTAGCAGTATTGTATTTTTTATTAATTATAATATTAACTTTAATTTTTGAGCCATTATCCATTAAAGTCTCATATTTACCATTTTTTAATCTACTCAGAGCATTTTTTATTGATTCTTCAGCATTATTAGTAACATGTTTCATATAGGCATTTATTGTATTAAGGGTATATTTATTAATCATTCTATTTATACTATTTTTTCCAGAATTGGATGCTGCTAGTTGCGCTGCAAGGTCTGCAAAATTTGAATCAACATTTCTTGCAGGGTATTTAGATGTGTTAAAAATTTTAAAAATAGTCTTATAATTAAGTATTCCTTTATTAACAATTTTTTCTCCATTAAAAACTGCACCTTCTTCATTTATATTTGAAGACATAGCTGGCATGGAACCAGGAGTGCTTCCACCTATGTCAGAATGATGTGCTCTACTTGCAACAAAAAAATCAGGATTTTTTTTATGTGATATAAAAATAGGAGTAATAACGGTAATATCAGGTAAATGAGTTCCACCAGTATATGGATTATTATGTATAAAACTGTCTCCATTATTCATATTCTTTTTATTTTTTTGTATTACAAATTTTACACTTTCTCCCATAGAACCTAAGTGAATAGGAATATGGGGAGCATTTGCAATTAATCCACCTTTTCTGTCAAATAAAGCGCAAGAAAAATCTAACCTTTCTTTTATGTTAACCGAATATGCGGTATTTTTTAGAACTGTTCCCATTTCCTCGGCTATAGCCATAAACATATTGTTAAAAATCTCTAGTCGGATAGGGTCTACTTTTTTAGTAGTAATTATTTTATTTTTTTTGTTTTTATTTTTAGACAGGATAATTTGACTATCTCTATTAATATACCCATTCCATAATTCTGAAATATATAATGCTGTATTATTTTCATATATTATTGAGGGGCCTTTAATGTAATCTCCTATTTTCAAATTTTCTCTATTATAAGAATTAATAATTTGAAATTTATTCTCTATATAGGTTGAGCATTTTTCTTCATTTTTAACATCATAGTTAATTTTCAGATTTTTNACTGGTGGATAATTAATNTTATTAGGTATAAATGCTTCAATTGAAATATTATCAATAACAATTGATCTATTTAGATGCAAAAAACCAAATTGTTTTTTATATAAACTTTTAAACTTTTTTATGCATATTTCTAATTCTTCGTGCTCTAATCTGATGAAACTATCCGTGCCATTATATTTTAAACTAATTGTTCTTATTATAGTTATGTCTTTTAATTTAACTAAAGGGTCACTTATCTTAAGTTCTTGTATTCCTTGTTTTTCTAATTTTTTATAATCCTTATTTAATTCTTTACATTTACTATATATTTCTTTTTCAATTGTGATTGTTTTAATAACTTTAAATTCTGAAAAACCTATACCGTATGCACTAAAAACACTCGAAAATCGATGTATAATAATAGTTTTTAAATTTAATAAATCAGCAATATTGCATATATGTTGACCAGCTGCTGCGCCATAGCCTACTAAAGCATGTTTTTCTATATCATGNCCTTTTTCTATAGAAATATTTCTAATAGCATTGGCCATACTTTCGTTAGCTACACTAATAGCGCCTNTAGCTAATTCATATATTGAAATATTTTCTTTAGAGAACTTTAGAATGTCATTAGTTATTTTTTTTAAAGCTTTTATTGAAGTTTTTCTATCTATAGGTTTGTTCGAATGTTTTCCAAAAATTTTAGGAAAATTATTGGTCTGAATATATCCTAGTACTAGGTTGCAGTCTGTAATTGTAGCAGGTCCGCCCATGCCATAACAAGCTGGACCCGGCGATGCTCCNGCACTTTCTGGGCCAACTGTTATTTTAGATCCTTCTAACTTTATTATTGAGCCTCCACCTGCCGCAATAGTATTGATATTAAGCATAGGTACTTTTATTTTATTGCCAGCAATAATATTTTCATGTGACCTTTCATAATGGTCTTTATAGTGAAATACGTCAGTTGACGTGCCCCCCATATCTAGACCTATTATTCCTTCATAATTTTTATATAATTTATTAGTTTCTACAGCAGCAATTACTCCTCCAGCTGGTCCAGACAATACTGCGTCTTTGCCACTAAAATTTTTGCTAGAAGTTAATCCGCCGGTAGATTTAATATAAAATATTTTAGTATTTTTTATATTTAAGGATATATTTTTAGTATATCGGTTTAATTTAGGAGTTAAGTAAGCATCTACAACGGTAGTATCTCCCCTGGAATTTAATCCAATTAATGGAGCAGTGTCATAACTTATGCATACATTTCTAAAACCTAGTTCTATAGCTATTTTTTTTAATATTTTTTCATGTTTAGGATATTTCCAAGCATGAATTAGAACAATTGCAGCAGATTTGTATCCTTTATTTAGTGCTTTTTTCATCAAAGTCTTAGCATTTTGTATATCTATTTTTACTAATACTTTTCCTGTATTTGATAACCTTTCTGAAATTTCGTAAACATTATCGTAAAGTATTTTATGAGGAATAATTCTTCTAGCAAAAATGTCTAGGCGAGATTGGTCACCTATTTTTAAGGAATCTTTAAAACCTTTTGTTATGAATAAGCAAGTTTNATCACCTGCTTTAGTTAATAGCGTATTTGTAGCTACAGTTGTTCCAATCCTTACTTCACTAATTAAATTAGAACATATTCTTTTNTTTTTTTTTATTTTTAAAAACTGTCTTATTCCTTCTATGATTGAGTCTTTATAGAAAGNAGGATTATGAGAAAGAATTTTTTTTGTATGAAAAACTCCATTTGGATCAATGGCTACTATGTCAGTAAAAGTACCACCTCTATCTATCCAAAAGTCCCATTTATTATTTTTATATTTCAGGTTAATCAATTTTAAGCTCTACTAATTTAGAATATTAATATATTTATTATTTAACAATAATGTTAATTTTATTAAAAGGATTATTTTATGTCAGTTTGGGGAAAAATAATAGGAGGAGGAACTGGAATGGTTCTTGGNGGTCCATTAGGGGCAGTACTTGGCTTAGCTTTAGGGCATAAAATAGATAAGGTTAGAAAGGGAGATGCTAAGAATTTTAATACATTTCAAGAAGAAAGTAATGACAGTCAATTTTCTCAATATAATGAACAGGAAAAACAATTAGCTTTTGCTACAGGAGTTATAGTAATTGCAGCAAAATTATCAAAAGCTGATGGTCAGGTCACTCAAGATGAAGTTAAAAAATTTCGCGAAGTATTCGATTTTGATCCAAAAGATGAAATTGCAATAGGTGAAATTTTTAATAGTGCTAAAAAAAGTTCAGATGGTTATGAGATGTATGCAAAACAATTACTATCAGTTTTTGGAAATCAACAAGAATTATATATAGAGTTTATAAATTCTCTATATAAAATAGCATTAGCCGATGGAGANCTTCATTTAAATGAAGAAAAAATGATTAAAGGTATTGCTGAAATATTTAAAATGCCAAATAATTTAGTTGAATCTATCAAAATNCAATTTTTTGAAGTTAATAAGCAATATAATCTTAAAGATGATTACAAGGTTTTATTATCATCTCCTAATGATACAGATGCAGAATTAAAAAAGAAATATTATGATCTAGCAAAAGAGTATCACCCTGATACTTTAGTATCAAAAGGTTTGCCTGATGAGTTTCTTAAGTTTGCTAATGAAAGACTTTCTCGAATAAATGAGTCTTATGAGAGAATAGTTCAAGATAGAAAAAATAAAAACTAATGAATTTTACTATTTCTAATGAATANAAGTCTCCAAATTTTAATAAAAGAAGAGATATGGGTTTGCTAGATGCAATTATTATCCATTATACAGGAATGCAGAATGCAGAGTCAGCATTAAATTATTTATGCAATAAAAAATCTAAAGTGAGTTCTCATTATTTTATTAATGAGGAAGGGCAAATATTCCAACTAGTAGATGATTATAATATAGCTTGGCATGCAGGTGTTTCAAAATGGTTAAAAAGAAAAAATTTGAATGATACTTCTATAGGAATAGAATTAGTAAACCCTGGTCACGAACACGGATATAAAGTATTTAGTGAAAAACAATATCAGTCTTTAGAGCAATTAATTAAGCTACTTTTCAGCAAATATAATATAAAAAAAGATTGGGTNTTAGGCCACTCTGATATTGCTCCATCAAGAAAATTAGACCCTGGAGAAAATTTCGATTGGCATAGATTGGCTAGAAAAGATCTTTCTATTTGGCCTGACAAAATATTTAGTGTTCCTGATAGCTTGAAATCAGATCAATTATTACATAATTTNTTATTTGACATAGGTTATGATGTAAAAAATTATTTTAAACCAAGCTTGATTGCTTTTAAAAGGCGTTTCATTCCGAAAGATATATCGGAAGAAACAAACGAATTAGTAGTAAATGTTGCTTATTCTGTTTCTAAGGCTTTTTCNAAAGTAAGATCTTTATATTGAATTTTTTATAAATATTGTTAAGTTTATAATGTCAGGTAGTTAAGTGACTGCTCTTTATAAATGAAGAGAGGAAAGTCCGGGCTCCATGGAAACACAGTGCCGGTTAATTGCCGGCAGAGGAAACTCTAGGGAAAGTGCCACAGAAAATATACCGCTTAGTTATTATTAAGTAAGGGTGAAATGGTGTGGTAAGAGCGCACCGCATTTTAGGTAATTAAAATGGCAGGGTAAACCCCACTGGGAGCAAGACCAAGTAGAAACAGCAAGCTATTTATTTAGCAGCGGTGTTTTCAACGTGTTGTTGGGTAGGTTGCATGAGGTATTTGGTAACAAATATCCTAGATGAATAGTCACTCTAGACAGAACCCGGCTTATAGGCTNCCTGNCAAAATATAGTAAAATAATCAAACTATATTTGACGAACCATATATTCCCATGATATTACTATATAAACCCATGAATTTCCAAATTTGGACCGGGTTTTTTATAGGGGTGAAAAGTGTCAGATTTTATAGGAAGATACTTAAATAAAGTAGATAAAAAAGGTAG
>NYVM01000063.1 GCA_002684605.1 Candidatus Pelagibacterales bacterium
ACTCAATATCTACATATGAGAAAAAGTAATGTTAAAGTTGGACAATTTATTGAACAAGGAGATGTTATTGGATGGGTAGGTATGACTGGGAATACATCTGGACCTCATGTCTGTTATAGATTCTGGAAAAATGGTATTCAAGTGGATCCTTTCAAACAAAAACTTCCTGAAGCAAAACCAATCAACGAGTCATTAAAAAAGAAGTACTTTAGTGATATTGTCTTAATCAAATCTGAACTTGATTCAGTAATAATTAAAAATAAAACTTCCATCTAATGGGATTATCTAAAATAAATCCAACAAATTTAAATTCCTGGTCAGGCCTTGAAAAAAAATTCAAAGCTGAAGGTAGTAAGCATATTTCAAGTTTTTTTGAAGAGAGTGATCGACTTGAAGAGTTTACAATAAGTTGGAAGGATTTTTATGTAGATTTCTCAAAAAACAGACTAAGTTCATCAACTCTAAAATTATTAATTGATTTAAGTAATGAAACTAATTTAAAGAATAATATTGAAAAGTATTTTGCTGGATCTACTATTAATGAAACAGAAAATAGATCTGTTCTTCATACTGCTTTAAGGTCAAGCGAAATAAAAAACCCTGAATTAAAAAACGAGGTTGAAACCTCAAAAGAAAGGATAACTAGTATTTCAGATCAAATAAATAGCGGTAAAAAACTTGGATCTACTGGCAAAAAAATTAAAGATGTTGTGAATATTGGAATTGGAGGATCTCATCTTGGTCCAGATATGGTTACAGAAGCATTATCGTATTATAGTCTTGGTATTAAACCTCACTTTGTCTCCAATATAGATCCTGATTATACATCAAAGTTACTTGAGAAGTTAGATCCTGAAACCACTATTTTCATTATTGTTTCTAAAACATTTACAACAATCGAAACACTAGAAAATGCAAAAAAAATAAGGAAATGGTTTGTAGAAAACTCCAATGAAGAATCTATAAAAGATCATTTTATTGCTGTTTCTAATAACACCGAAGCACCAAAAGAGTTCGGGATTTCGTCTGATAATGTACTTTCTATTCCTGAATGGGTTGGAGGAAGATTTTCACTCTGGGGTTCTGTAGGACTAGTTATTTCAATTGTGATTGGTTCAAAAAACTTTCTTGAGTTTCTTAAAGGCGCAGAGTCCATGGATACTCATTTCAAAGAGACACCATTTGAAAAAAATATTCCAGTAATCCTTGCCCTTATCAGTATATGGTATAATAATTTTTTTAAATGTGAAACTGAAGCAGTACTTCCATATAATCAATTTTTAGGAAAATTACCTGACTACTTGCAGCAAGCAAGTATGGAAAGTAATGGAAAAAGTATTGATAGGAATGGGGAGAAAATAAATTATGAAACTGGCTCTATAATCTGGGGTTCTACTGGGACAAATGCTCAGCATGCATTCTTCCAGTTAATGCATCAGGGAACAAAAATTATTCCATCAGACTTTATAGCATTTAAAAACTCTTTATATGGAGATACCGATTTACATGAAATATTAACTTCAAATTTCTTAGCTCAAACCAATGCTTTAATGATGGGTAAAACAACTTCAGGAGTTGAAATTCACAAAAATATCGAAGGAAATAAACCTTCAAATTCAATAGTTATTAACAGCTTAACCCCTTCAAATCTTGGTGCTTTAATATCAATGTATGAAAATAAGATTTTTACAGTTGGTTCTATTTTAAACATCTTTAGCTTTGATCAGTGGGGTGTTGAGTTAGGAAAATCAATAGCTAAAGAAATTTCTAGAGGACAAGATAATAGCCTTGATATATCTACAAAAAAAATAAGAGATTTTTTAAAAGATTAAGACTAAATCCAATTGTACTAAAACCATAACATTCTGTTAATATTTAGTTCTTGAAAAACCCATAGAATAAAGTTACTTTTGAGAAAACAAAAATATAATCATGAGAAAAATAAGCTTATTACTAATTTCTCTTTTTACAATTTCAACATTTGCTCAAGAGTCAGCACTTGACTCTATTGCTTTGACAGAAGTTACTGTAACTTCTCAAGTTGTTGATGTAGCTAGAGATAGAATAACTCCAATAGCNTTTAGTTCAGTTTCGGGAGCTGAAATAGACCTTAAGGCTGGAAATCTTGAGTTCGTAGAAACNCTTAAACGGACTCCAGGTGTATATACAAATCAAGATAGTGGTGGATATGGGGATGGTCAAATGTATGTTAGAGGATTTGGCTTCACTAACACTGCTTACGTAATTAATGGTCAACCTGTTAATGACATGGAAAACGGAAGAGTTTACTGGTCAAACTGGATGGGATTAATTGACTTAACTTCAAGTGTTCAAATTCAAAGAGGGCTTGGGTCAACTTCACTTGCGGTACCTTCAGCGGGTGGAACTGTTTCAGTTAATACAAGAGCTGCTGAAGTAGATCCTGGATCAGGAATCAAAATGTCTCTTGGTGACAATAGCTATCAAAAATTTACTGCCTTTCATAATACTGGAGTAAATGAGCTGGGTTGGTCTTCTAGTTTTCTATTAGGTTTTTGGAAAGGTGATGGTTGGAGAAACGGTATGCAAGGAGAAGGAACCACTTATGCCTTTTCTGTTGGATATACTCCTAGAGGAGGTGATCATGAATTCAACTTTTCATTAATTGGAGCAGGACAATGGCATCATCAAGCATATTATGGTACTCAACTTCAAGACTATCTTGATTATGGTCCACTACAGGGAGATGATTACAGAAAATTTAATGCGCTTTATGGAGAGTATCAAGGAGAAGAGTTTTCAATACTTAGAAACTACTATAACAAACCTCTTGCAACAATTAACTGGGACTGGGAAATTTCTAGTAATGTAACTCTAGCTACGTCTCTATACGGCTCTGCAGGAAGAGGTGGTGGAACAGGACTTAGAGGGAGAGGTTCTTTTGGAGTAAACCCTTTTAGAGAGTCTTTTGCTGAATATCTTGATGATCATGGTGAGTGGAGAAATGCAGACACTACTATAAATTGGGATGTAGCTGTACAAAAAAATGCAGCAGGTGCCTATGTACCAGACAGCGGACCGTTTGCTGGAATGAAACTAGGATATCACAATACCATTGATGGCCTTCCAAGTAAATGGGGTGCTGATACAACAATTAGAAGATTTTCTACTAACTCTCATAATTGGCTAGGTGGTATTTCCAAAATTAAAATAGATTCAGATAACTTTAGATATGAAATTGGAGTTGATGTAAGAACTTACGAAGCTTTACATAGAAGAGGGCCTGAAACTATGTTTGGATTAGATGGATANATTTCCACAATAAATGGTTTTGGATTTTCTGGAAATGGAGACAGAATAGGTACAGTTATAGTTGACACCTATGAAGCAAATCCTTTCAAAGATATGGGAACAGCTAATCCAAATGGTTCTCAAAGATATTATATAGGTCATGTTGATTGGACTGGATTCAATGGATTAATTGAATATACTGGTAGCGATAAGTTCTCTGCAGTACTTCAAATGGGAACATCTAGACAAAAGTATCAATGGGAAGGATACTATACAGCAGCTCCTGAAACACTAAGTAGAGTAGTTACTGTAGACGGNGGNTATATAAAAGGGGGTGCTAATTATAGAGCAAATGATAACTCTAACTTTTTCTTTAACGTTGGGCAAATTATGAGGCCTCCTTCGTTTGATGGAGTATTTCCTAATGCTGACTATGATTTTGAGGAAGCAGACGAAATTCTCAATGAATCCTTCACTTCATTTGAGTTAGGATATGGTTTTAGATCTTCAAACTTTAAGGGGACTCTTAATGCTTATCATACTGTTTGGGGTGATAGAACACTTAGAAGAAGTACATCAATAGATGATCAAGGTGTTAGAATTATTTATAGCGGTGTTGAACAAACTCACCAGGGTATTGAGGCTGAAATGACTTGGTATCCATCAAGCCGTTTAAGAGTTAAAGGTATGGCTTCACTTGGTAACTGGAAGTATACAAAAAACTTTGAAGGAGATGCTTATTATATTGACAATAATCAATCTGCAGGAACAACTGGAACACTATATTTAGATGGTGTTAAAATTGGAGATGCTGCTCAAACTGTTCTATACTTAGGTCTTGACTATAAGCTATCATCTAAACTTTCTCTAGATCTTGATATGATGAGTTATGATGATCTTCATGGTAGGTTTGGACCACTAGATAATGAGTTTAACTCTGCAAATAATAGAGGATCTATTAAGCTTCCATCATTTGGAACTACTGATTTAGGTGCTACTTATCAATTTAGCTTTTTAGGTTATGAAACTCTTGCAAGACTTAATGTGAATAACTTGTTTGATAAAGAATATATATCGCAGTCCCAAACTAACTTCCATAACGAAGGTGGAAGAACTTGGAATGGCGTTAACGTTGAAAATAATGTGTACTTCGGTAAAGGAACTACTTGGAATTTATCTCTTAATCTAAGATTTTAAATAATTTATACTATAAGTAATCTAGATAAACCCTGCAAAAGCAGGGTTTATTTTTTTAAATTAATTTCTTTTAGAGTCAACTCAACCTGATTTATATGAGAGAAAGAATTAATACTTATTGTGAAGAGAATATCAAATTTTGAGTTTAAATCAACAAGTTGATCTTTTTTATCAAAACATATAAAGGGAAGTTTATTGCCTAATGAGTCTATAATTGTGGACTTGACTATTTGCGATTCCTTTCCAACAAACTTTAATTTTTCGTTAATTGTACAATCATTCGTTCTAAAAATAGGTATTTTGTTTCCTAATCCAAAGGGAGACATTCTTGAAAGTATTTTAATGTAATTATAATTAATTTCAGAAAAATCAATTAAAAGATCGTAAGGAAATTTTTTATTGAACATTTCTCCTTTAACAGTATTATTTACTGTGTTTTCAAACTGCAATTTGAATTGTTCAAATTTTGACTTTTTAACTTTTAATCCTGCCGCATATTTGTGTCCTCCAAATTGATAAATATTTTCTTTACATTTTAAAAGAGCCTCGTAAACATCAAAGCCTTTTACAGACCTAACTGAGCCCGTAAGTAATTCTTCATCAGAATCAGTCATTACTATTGTAGGTTTATAAGATTTTTCAATAAGTCTAGAAGCAACAATTCCTAGCACACCTTTATTCCATTCTTTTGAATATACAGTGTTAGTGAAACTTTTATCGCTAATCTGATGTTCAGCTTCTTCAACTACATTCTTTTCAATTTTTCTTCTATTTTGATTTAAAAACTCAATTTCATTAGATAATCTATTAGCTCTATCTGCATCTTCTTCAATCAATAGATCAACAATGATTTTTCCATTTTTCATTCTTCCTGCAGCGTTTATTCTCGGACCTATATTAAATGACACCTTTGATTCATCTACTTTATTATTAAGTGATCTCAAGAAATTTCTAAGACCTACCCTTGGCTTTGTATTTAATATTTTTAATCCATAGAAAACCATCAAACGATTCTCATCAATTAANGGCATCATATCAGAAATTGTAGCTAAGGCAACAAAGTCTAAATAATTATAAATATCTGTTGGTGTTTCAGATGTTAGATTGTGAGCGGTTATCAATTTATATGCAATACCGCAACCGCACAAATCTTTAAAAGGATATTTACAGTCTAATTGTTTTGGGTTAACTATTCCATATGCATTTGGCAACTTTTCACCTGGAAGATGATGATCGCAAATAATGACCTCAATCCCTTTTGATTTAGCTAAATCAACTTGAGTCAAAGCTTTAATTCCACAATCAACAGTTACAATTAAAGAAAAATTATTTTTTTCAGCATATTCTATAGATTCTAAAGACACCCCGTAGCCTTCCTTATATCTATCAGGAATATAATAGGAAATATTAAACCCTTTATTGTCAAAATATTTAAAAAGCATTGCAGTAGAGGTGGTTCCATCAACATCGTAATCACCCAAAATCATTATTTTTTTTGTTTTTGAAGCTTCAATCAATTCTACAACCTTCAACATATCCTTCATCAAGAAGGGATCATGCAGTAAATCAAGATTTGGTCGAAAAAATTGTTTTGCTTTTTCTAATGAATTTATATTTCTCTGAAGTAACAAAGAGCATATAAATTTTGGAATTTTTAATGTTTTATTTAGACTTTGAATGTCGTCTATAGAGGGTTGTTCTTTCTCGATCCAATTTTTCATTAATATTCTATTGTTTTTTATCAATACATATTACAAACTCGCCTTTTATTTTCTTATTTGAAAAATATTTAACAGCTTCAACAATAGANCCCCTNAAAGTCTCCTCATATATTTTTGAAATTTCACGGCTCAAAGAAANCTGCCTATCTTCNCCCAAATATTCTAAGAACTCTTTTAGTGTTTTGACAACCCTGTATGGAGATTCATATATAATTGTAGTTCTAGTGTTTTGAGCGAGTTCTAAAAGCTTAGTTCTTCTTCCTTTTTTACGCGGTAAAAACCCCTCAAATATAAAATTTTCACTTGGCAGTCCACTCAAAACTAACGCAGGAATTAAAGCAGTGGGTCCTGGTAAACACGTAATGATGATCTCTTTTTTAATGGCCTCGCGTATTAATAAAAATCCAGGATCTGATATACAAGGAGTCCCAGCGTCAGTTATTAAAGAAATTTTCTGACCGGAAGACATTAACTCAATATAATTATTGACTTTTTTATGTTCATTATTCAAATGATAACTATTCACTTTAGTTGAAATTTTATATTCACTAAGTAGCTTTTTTGCATGCCTAGTGTCCTCTGCTAAAATTAAATCAGAATTTTTTAGAGTTTCAATTGCTCTTATGGTGATGTCTCCCATATTTCCAATTGGTGTTGGTACTATAAAAAGTTGAGGATCAATTACCATTTCAGAAAGTAAGATTTAATTACAAATTAATTTTCTTCAATATTAGTTGCTATATCTTTTAGAACTTTAACAGCTTCGTTATATGTCTCCTTACTAATTAAGCCTTGATCTAAAAATGATCTTAGACTCCTAATTCTTTCTAAAGCTTCCTTTGAAGATATTTTGAGATTAGAATTTGAGGTTATATTTTTTTTCTCTTCACTATCAATAATTTGTCTTAGCTCTAATGCAAATTCTTCATATATTTCTTTACTTATAAGATCTTGGCTAAAAAGAAAAAACAGGTCCTTTAATCTTTTTTTTGCTGATTCAACATCTAAAGTTTCATTAGGTAGATTATTTGGGATGTTAATTGGAAGTTTATCTAAATTTTTAATGTTTTTATCTATTTTTTGATCATTATTCTTTTCAACTATATTTTCTTGAGAAGGTTTAACAATTGTAGTTTTAATATTTCTTTTATCAAGAGTGTTTTGAATTTTTTGGTAAACCTCATTAGTTTCTCTTCTTAATCCAGATATTCCATAATCATTAACTACATTTTTAATAACATATAATTCAGTAGGAGAATTTATTTGAATATCAGTAATTTTTTTGTTTTTATTTGATATGTTGGGTTTAGATTGTACAAAAGGGTCTTCTGCTAATTTAAATTGTTCAACTCTTCTTAGTAATTTGTCAGAAGAAGGATTTTCTATTTCAATATATTCTAAGTTATCAAGTTCTGTTATTAGCTCATTAAATCTCTTTGTATCATTTATTGAAGGAAACGAATAAAAATTTTGTTTTATAAAATCATATGAAATAGTTTGTGTTTTATTAATAAGTTTATTGGCTTTCTTTTTATTACTTCTCTTTCTAATATCAAAGTCTGTATTGTAAAATACATCTGGATTAGATGTTGAAAGGGTTAAATATTTAGTTTCAATTTCTTTTTCAAGAATTTTAATAAGTTCTTTCAGTGCATTTCCATAATAAAGGTCAGATTTATTAATACCGGGAATTAGTCTATCTGTTTCCTTTTGTTTTTCTAATTTTTGAATAAATGATGCTAATTTTAATTTATCTGCCTCATATTCTCTAATTAAAATATCCTCTTCAGTGATTAGTAAATTGTCTTTATTACTTTCATCTTCTTGAGTGATTTTTATTGGTGAATAATTTTGAATTTTTTCTTTTTTCTCAATTAATGGTTTGTCAATACGTATTTGATTGTTGATTGATTTAGTTTGATTCAATTCTTTATCATTTGAATTATATTGATCTATAGACAACACATCTTCATCTGACACATAACCTAATAAGATACCATCTTTGTCAAACTCTACTAACCAAAATCCACCTTCTTTCCTGGCATTAAACTTTGATTCATATCTTGTGTAAAATAATTGTTTGGATTTTGAGTCTGGTGATTCATAAATATTAGCACCATCCGCAATAGTTATTAAACTATTGTTAGATTGAGATAATAAATAGAAGTTCACTGGAAGAGCATAATTTACAGCTACTTGAACTCCTTTTATTTTAGCGGGTTTAGATATAGATAATAGCTTAATGACTCTTTCTACTTCATTATTAAGTAACTTATTAGATCCTCTTGTGATTATTTTTGAAACCATTCCACTTCTATTTATAATAAAACCAACTAAAACTTTTCCATCTTTTCTTAAATTATATGCATCGTCAGGATACCTAATATTTCTTTGAATATGATTTTTAACAGTCTGCTCAAAGCATTTTTTTTTGTCTTTGTCAATAACATTTAAACAGTTATCAAAAACAGGAGGAGATTCAACACTGGCTAAAGGATAAACCATTTTAATATCTACTTGCTGAGAATAACAAATAGTTGTTATTAACATCAAAATCAATAATCTAATCATTATTAAAATCTAATTAATAATCCTACACTAAATGATTCAACTTTAGATTTTAGATCAAGAGAACCAGTATAAGGATTTGTTATACTTGTACCAATACCAACTGCAAATACCCCACCATTGAAATCAACACCCAAACCGAGTCCTGCCCCTAAATTTAGTTTGCTAATATCTTCAACTTTTTCTTCTAAACTGTATGAAGATGAAATAGAACCTCTTAAATGTATTGGAGAATTTGGTTCTGGATACAATAAGATTGTTGTTCCAACTAAAAGTGCTTTTGCTTTTTCATCAAGATCTTTAGCTTTAGATTGACCGAAACCAAAAGAAGATTCAAATTTTACTCCATCTGAATAATTCCATCGATTTATGAAAGCTACTGAAATAGATGTTACATCAACTGATTCTTCAAAACCTTCAAATTCAATTTTTTCCTTCCCTGATCCATAAGAAAAACCAATACCCCACCAGCTATCTTGATTGTTATCATTAGAATTTATTGGGGTGGTAATAGGTTGAAGTACATTGTCTTTCGAATCTAAAGATTGACTTTGTTCAGAATTAACAGAAGATGTTTTTGTGACAAGTCTATTAACTAACACCTTTGTTAAGGAGTCATATTCTTTTTTTGTAAGAACCTCCATATCGAATAATTCTTTGAGGTCTTTCATTTTATTAACTAACTCTTTATCTTCTTGCGCATAAGAAAAAAAAGAGGATACTATAAACAATATTGGGAGAAGTTTTTTCATATTTAAAAATAGTAATATTTATTAACAAAGACATATTTAAAAAATTCTTAGTAATAAAGTCACTGATTTATAGATATTTAAGAATGATAAGTGAGTCAAAAGGAAGTGTGATTACTTTACAATACAAGAGTTTAGTGTTTTTTAGTTGCTAAGTCTACACTTGTGTTAATTAAAGGTGTAATTTCTTTTCTTTTCTATTTTCTTAAACACT
>NYVM01000064.1 GCA_002684605.1 Candidatus Pelagibacterales bacterium
TATTTCAACTACTGCGTACATTGTTAATTTTTGAATTGCAAAATTAAACTAATTATTAAAATATACAATATTTATTATGCTTTATAGTTCTATCCAGTTTTCACTCTTTAAAGACCATTCTACTACTTGTTTAATCCTCTGTGATAATTTAATAGAGGGAGTCCAACCTAATTTTTTCATTTTTTCGCCAGAAAGTGAATATCTTAAATCATGACCAGGCCTGGAAGAGTGAAAATCTACCATCTCATACTTTAACTCCTTTCCTTGAGAATCAGCAATTATTTGAGCAAGTTCTAGGTTATTAATTTCTTCTACACCAACAATATTAAATTTTGGACATTTAGCACCTCCAAAATCTATTTCAGGTTTAATATCTTTTTTAAGTAAAAAGTAAATTGCTTCAGCTACATCTTCTGCATGGATGTAATGTCTAGTTCCTGGAATGGTTTTTGTTTTGTCAGAGTGGACAGTAATTATTTCTCCATCTCTTATTTTCTTAATACACATTGGAATAAACTTTTCAGGATGTTGTCTCTCCCCAAAAACATTCATTGTATGGGTTATATAAACTGGCAAACCATAAGTATTCTCATAGGCTACGGCTAGTTCTTCACCTCCTGCTTTTGAAGCACTATAAGGGTTTGTAGAATTATATCTGTCATTTTCTTTATAATTAACTCCCTTGGGGGCAGGACCAAAAACCTCATCAGTACTAAAATAAACAAACCTATCTAATCCATTATTATCATTGATAAAACGTGCATATTCAAGAATATTAGCTGTTCCAACTACATTATCAAGAACAAATTCCATTGGATAATCTATACTTCTATCCACATGTGAACCAGCAGCTAAATGAAGTATAACATCTATGTCTCCAAGCTCTTTTTTAATCCATGGATTTATTTCAGATTTTAAATCATGAAATACAACTTTAACTCTTGATTTATCTTTATCCTGAAATTCAGAAAGAATATTATCTAATCTATTTAAATTACCACTATAATCTAGCCTGTCCAAGGATATAATATCCCAATTAGTATTTACTAAAATATATTTTATCAAATGATGTGCTATAAAACCTGCACCTCCTGTAATTAGAACTCTTTTCATTTAACTAAGGTTTTTTACATGTTCTGCCAACTTATCACTAGGCTTCCAATCAAGAAGATCTAATAGCTTATCATTTTTCCTCAAAGTTTTTTTATAATTACCCGGTTGGTCAGGTATAAAAGTAGCTTTAGCATTAAATCTAAGTTTAAACATTTCAAAGAGTTCATTTATACTATAATTATTTCCAGTTCCAAGTTCCCATCCATCCTCTTCATAGGCATTTGAAAACCCTATTTTAATTAATCCATCTACTATATCATGTACATGAGTAAAATCCCTTCTTTGCATTCCATCACCAACTATTGGAAGAGCTTTCCCTTTCATAGCTTTAGCTGTCCAAATTCCAATTACATTTCCAAATTTTTCATCTCTATTTTCCCTAGGTCCATAAACATTATAGAATCTTGCTATTTCAGCTTTAACATTAAAGCTTTTTTTATAAAGTTTAATTACTTGTTCACCTAGATATTTATACATAGCATAAGGTGAATCCTCAGGGCTAAAATGTTTTGAAGATGAACCAGCATATACAACCTTAGTATTATTTTTTTTTGCCCACTCCATAACCTCCATAGTTCCTTTTGCGTTAACCCTAAAATAATCTACAGGATCTGCAAAAGAGGGTTGCACTCTTGCTTTAGCAGCTAAATGATAACATATGTCAATTGACTCATTAATTCTATGGATATTTTCTAAATCATCATTAATATATTTTACATTTTTATGCTCATTTTCTTTTTTTCCAAATGAATAATTGTCGATTGAAATGACATTGTGACCATCTTTTTCTAATCTTTCTGCTAGATTAGAGCCAATAAAACCAACACCACCCGTTATTAATATGTTTTTTTTATTATTCATAGATTATTTTTAAAATATCATGTTTTCTTAANTCTGANTTAAAATNNTTTTCNTNNTAANTTTTNCCNTTTTTNCCNAGTTCNNAATATNCTCNTCATNCTGTTTTTTNNNAAAANTATTNATGTTTNNTGCTAANTCTNCATAATTNTAATTTTCTTCAACNATNCCACATTTAGNNTCTTTAATTATNGTTGCNCCTTCTCCTTNTAAAACANCAATTATTGGCTTNCCTANNGCNANGTAAGTTTGNANCTTNGCNGGAACAGTTTTTGAAAAAATTTCATNNTNNTTCAAAGATANAAATAATGAATTAGCATNNGTTGCTANTGAAGGTATTTTATCTANATCAATGTTNNCNATAAAAGTAGTTTTATGAATTATTTTNTTTTNTTNTAACANACTTTTAAATTCTTTTTTAAATCTTCCATCTCCNACAAANANCCAATGNANATTNTNTTNNACNANCTNNATNGTTNNAATAAGATCTTNAAAATTNTGAGCTCTNCCNATATTNCCNGTATACATTATATTAAATTTNTCTTTNGAAATNTCAAANNNTAAATTTTCGTCAACTTTATTAATTTCAACAACTTTATCAGCCCAATTNGGGAAGTAACTAACTTTCCCTTTAAATCTTTTACTTACAATTTTTTTTAAAGATTTAGATCCAACTAAAATTAAACTATACCTTGAATAAATTAGTTTCATAAACCATTCGATTTGTTTTATAATAAATTTTGATTTAATAATATTAACAGCTTTAAGTGACTCAGGCCAAATATCAAGATCCCAAAGAATATTTTTTGATTTGTGGAAAAATGAATATATAATTGGATGAATTGCAATTAAAATTGGACTTGTATGATGTACAAAAATTACATCATATTTTTTTTTGAAAATTGCAATATAAATTGTAAAAACAAAACATGAAATGAAATATGATATATAATTTATTAATAAAATTAAATTTGACCCATTCCCTCGAGGTATTAAAAAAAGTCTATTAATAGTTACATTTTTACTAAAAATATTTTTAAGTGATTTATTTAAAAATTCTTTATATATCTTTCCATTAGGATAATTTGGAAATCCTGTTATTACTCTAATATGACTTTTCTCAACTGAAAGCCAATCAACTATTTCATTTATTTTAAATTGCTCAGGATAAAAATGGTTAGTGAAAATTAAGATTCTTTTTGCCAAACTACTCTATTTACATAATTAATATATGACAAAATAATTCTTTCAATTTTTAATGAAACATTTGAAATTTTATAATCTGTAACTTCAAGGATGTTTCTTGCATCTCCTGTTTTTTGATCTTTAACAGATTCTATTCCTTGTAAAACTCTGTTATATTCAAGGCCAGTCATAATAACAGATGCTTCTTCCATAGCTTCATGTCTTTCATGTGTTTCTCTAATGTTTAAAGCTCTAAAATTTAAAATGGATGATTCCTCCGAAATAGTTCCACTATCTGATAATACCAAAAAAGAATTTATTTGAAGTTGATTATAATCGATAAATCCTATAGGATCAATTAATCTAATATTCTTGTTTAGTTTTGGGGCCTTATCTGTAATTATTTTTTTTGTTCTTGGATGAACAGGAAATATAACAGGCATTTCATAAACTTCTGAAATTGTGTTTAAAGTTTTAATTAACTTATTAAAATTTAATGTAGAATTTATATTTTCTTCTCTATGACATGAAATCAAAAAATATTTTTCTCTTGAAAGCTTTAATGCTGAAAGGATTTTTGAATTTTGAATTTTTTTAAGATTTTTTTGAATTATTTCATACATAGGAGATCCTACTTTAATAATTCTATCTGCAGGTATACCCTCATTTAAAAGATTTTGAGATGCATTTGAACTGTAAGTTAGGTTGATATCAGATATATGATCTACAAGTCTTCTATTAGTCTCCTCTGGAACTCTAAAGTCAAAACATCGATTGCCTGCTTCAAAATGAAAAATAGGTATTTTTTTCTTCCTTGCTGCAATGGATGATAGACAGCTATTAGTGTCTCCTAATATTAACATTGCATCTGGATTAATTTTATCCAAAATTGGATCAATTTTTAACAAGATCTCTCCTATTGTTAAATTTGCAGATCCTTTAGCTGCATCCAGATAGAAATCAGGCTTATTAATTTCTAAATCCTGAAAAAATATTTCATTGAGGTTTTTGTCATAGTTTTGACCAGTATGTATTAGTTTATGGTCAATAAAATTTGAATTATTTAGTCTATTTATAACCGCAGACAATCTAATTATTTCTGGTCTAGTTCCAACAACCGTAACGATTTTAATTCTTTTCATATTATAAAATTAAACTTTTTCAGAGAAAGTATCTGAATCTTCTTCCTTGAAGAACTCATTAATCCAAAATAAAGTTATAAGATTTGTGTTACCAATATTCTTAATATTATGAGTATACCATATCTTCATATCTACATAACTTGGTTGGTTTCCTGATAATTTAAAAGAAAAAACTTTATCGGTGCCTATTTTTCTCATTTCGATTAAAGCTTCACCTTCTAAAACAGAGAATCTTTCAAATTTTCTGGTATGGAAATGGTTCCCTCTGATAAAATTTGGGAAAGTGTAAGAGTAAGATATTTGACCTTTTGTGGACGCTTGTAATATTTCAGAAAAAGAGCCTCTTTCATCAGAAATCAAATTATGTTTTCTAGGAAAATAGTTGTCAGGTTCAATATAACTATGAAAGGTATTAAAAAGATTGGTTTTAAAACTAGTATTTAAATCTGGAATATTTCCTTTTATAAAATAAGTCTCTTTGTAATCATCAATTAAATTATTTACATCCTCAACAGTAATTTTTAGATCTTCGTTCACTAANAAATCAATACTAGAATTAATGTTTAATTTATCGACAATAATGTTAATTAAACTATCTATATATATAAGGGGGACTTGAATATTATCTTCTATAATATTTTTTATATTATTTATTGAATTGTAACAAAATGTTGCAACGAATGAATTATAGTTTGGTTTGCAAAACGGACCAAAAACATTTGGGATGAGAAGATTGATAAATATAAACTGATTTTCTTTAGAAGCGTTTAAGAAAAGTTCAGATGATATTTTTTTTGATTTACCATAAGCATTCACTTCATTACATTTTATAGATGATGCAAAAATCAATTTTCCATCAAAATTTGTTCTTTCTATTGAATCAATAAGTTGTTGAGTTAAAAACAAGTTTTTGTCTAAAATATCACTTTCACTTGCAGATCTATTCACTCCAGCTAAATGGACTATAATATCTAGATTTGAAACTAAAGAATCGAGGGCTTCTTTATCTTTGAATAAAGTCTTTTTAAAATCTAAGACTTCATAAGATGAGTATTTATATTTTAGGGTATTATATAGATGATATCCTATAAAACCATCTTGACCTGTAATTGCTAGCTTCAAATTAAACTATTTTAGTTCAGAAATAACTTCAGGTAATTTTAGAAGAATCTTTATCAACTTTTCTTTATTTAGAAGTTCTGTGTTACTTGAATTATATTCCTTTTGTTCATCAACCTTTGAATCACCCTTAGAAAAATATTTATCATAGTTTAAATCTCGACTATCTACTTTTATTCTAAAATGATCTCCAAGATTTTCAGATTTCAGCATTTCTTCCTTTGTTACAAGAGTTTCATGCATTTTTTCTCCGTGTCTTATTCCAATTTCTCTAATTTTTGAATTAGAATTAAAGATTTCAATTAATGCAGATGCTAGGGTTTCTATAGTTGATGCAGGTGCTTTCTTAATAAACAAATCTCCTTGATTTGCATTTTCAAAAGCATAATCTACTAAATCTACTGCGTCATCAAGGGACATCATGAATCTAGTCATGTTTGAATCGGTAATAGTTAGATCTTTATTGTTTTTAATTTGAGAAATAAACAAGGGGATAACTGATCCTCTTGATCCCATTACATTTCCATACCTAGTTCCACAAAATATCGATTTATTATTGTTTAGCATTCTTGATTTAGCAATCATAACCTTTTCCATCAAAGCTTTNGACATCCCCATAGCATTAATAGGATATGCTGCTTTATCTGTACTTAATATCACTGCTTTTTTTATATCATAAATTTCTGCAGCATTTAATACATTTTCCGTACCTAAAATATTTGTTTTTACAGCTTCTAAAGGGAAAAACTCACAGGATGGAACTTGTTTTAAAGCAGCTGCATGAAAAATATAATCAACATTTTTGACTACCTGATTGACAGAGTTAACATCTCTTACATCTCCAATAAAAAATTTAACTCTATCATCATTTAATTTTTTTCTTAAATCATCTTGTTTTTTTTCATCTCTACTAAAAATGAATATTTCAGAAAACTTATCATTATTTAAAACTCTATTTAAATATGCATTTCCAAAAGATCCAGTTCCACCTGTAATTAATAATTTATTATTTGACATAGTAGATTTTTTTTCAATTTAAGACCATTTATTGTTTTTTCAAGAACTTTATCAATTTTAAATTGAATTAGAAGTTGGCTTACATATACTTTTAAATATATTTTCTATCTCATTACTTAAGACTTTTGAATCATGATATTTGGACCAATACTTGTGTGAATTAAATTTAAGTTGTTCTCTATAGCTTTTATTGTAATAAATGTTTTCAAAATACTCATATAAATCTTTAAAGTCAAAATTAACTCTTAATCCTGTATTTAAGTAATTTCCGATTGTAATATTTCCCCCGACTTTTGTAACAATTACTGGTATCGAATAGCTCATTGCTTCAACAAGAGATAGACAGGTTCCCTCAGAGGAACTTACATTCAAAAATACGTCAATTGAAGATTGCCTAAAAAATTTATTTAAATCATCATCTGATATCTTTCCTAAAAAATTTATATTAAATTTTTTGAAATTTAAATCTTTTGAAAAATCGATTAAATCTTGAAGAGAAGTTTCACCAGGAACATTGTCACCCCCAATATGAAAGTATTCTATTTCAAATTTTGAAATTTCTTCAATCCTTTTTAGTTGTTTAAGTAAGTATGAAATTCTTTTCACTGGATCTGTCCTAGACAATGTTAATATCCTAAATTTTTGATCATCAGATGATTTAACTTTGAAGTCTTTCTTAATTATTCCAGAGTTCAATAATTTAATCTTTTGTTTAAACTTTGGATATTCATTTGTTAAATATTCAATCCCTTCATTAGAACATACTAGAACTTTATCAATTAAATTGATTGACAATTCTCTGAAAGGAATTCTATTGCCAATTTGTCTATCTGGGAATAAATCATGACCGTGAGCACCAGTAAAAATTTTTAAATCAGGATATTTTCTTTTTAAGAGTAAGGCCCCTAATGTAGTGTCATCAAACCAAAAAGAATAAATCGCAGTATTATCTTTTAAATTATTTTTTTTAAAGTAATTTTTCAAAAATGTAAAAAGAAAGATACTTTTTGAGTATACCTCAATTGATCTTAATAAAGATGGAATAGCTACTTTCGATAGACTTATTTTTTTTAAATCATTAACTAAAAAATGAAAGTTATTTATAAAATCGAAAATAGATGAGAATCGAAATGTTCTTAAATTAAAAATTATGGTATGTTCTGAACCAGATAGTATGTCTTTTTTTTTGACTTTAGCTTTTGGTAATAATATTATTCTTTTAAAAACCTTACTAATTGAATTCAATTGAAACTTTAGAAGGCTAGCTTCTGCGTTTCCTTTAACAACTGGATAATCAGAACATATTACAATTAAATTCATTTTCTGAAAATAAATATTTTTTTGATATCAAAGTAATTATTAAATATTATAAATATCTGATTTATATTTATTTCTATTCTGCTCATTACTAAACCACTCAATTGTTTTTTGAAGTCCTAACTTAAAGCCTTCAATGTTTGAATATTTAGGTTCCCATTTTAATATTTTTTTTGCTAATGTATTATCAGACAATAACTGGTCTACTTCACTTAATTTTTTTCTTACTCTAACTTTATCACTAATAACTTTAATATCTTTTCCAATAATTTCAGTAATTAATTTTATTGTATCATTAATTGAAATTTCAAAGCCTGATCCAAGATTAATTACATTTCCAATAATCTCATCAGAGTTAATTGATTTAATTATCCCGTTTACTGTATCATCAATATAAGAGAAATCTCGAGTTGGATGAGTATTCCCTAGTCTTATTTCTTTTGATCCACTTAAAATTTGAGTTATCGTAGTAGGTATAATTGCTCTATTTGACTGCCTTGGTCCATATGTGTTAAAAGGCCTTACTATTCCTGCTGGAGTATCAAATGATCTGTAATATGATAATACTAATTGATCAGCCGCAATTTTTGTTGCAGCATACGGAGATTGTGCAATATTTGGGTGTTTTTCATCTATTGGAATGTATTGTGCCGATCCATATACCTCACTTGTAGATGTATGAATTAATTTTTGAATGTTATGTTTTTTAGTTGATTCAAGGATATTTAAAGTTCCTTTAATATTAGTGTCAACATAAGACGATGGAGAGGAATATGAGTAAGGTATGGCAATAAGTGCAGCTAAATTAATTACTACGTCACAATCTTTGATTGCATTGTCTATTCCAAAAGGATCTCTTATATCCCCAGTGACAACCTCAATAGATTTTTTAATTGACTCATTAATATCATCCAGCCATCCCCAATAGTTAAAAGAATTATATAGCACAAGTGCCTTAACATCATAACCCTTTTTTACTAGAGACTCTACTAAATGAGATCCAATAAATCCATCTGCACCCGTTACAAATATTTTTTTCATTTAATTATATTATTATAAAATTATTTAATATTAAGTAACAAAAGTACTTAAAATTTCGTAGATTTACAACTTAATTTAGTTGTTAAAGTAATTTGTTTAATGACTATTTATTAATTAAACTTATAATATGTACAAGATTCCTTTGTTTGATATAAATTTTGATAATAAAGAAAAGGAAGCAGTTAATGAGACATTAGATTCAAAATGGATTTCAACTGGTCCTAAGTGTCAAGAATTTGAGAAATTGTTTAATGAAGAATTAGGCTCCAATTTCTCATTAACCACATCATCATGCACCTCTTCCTTACATATGTCATTAATTGCATTAGATATAAAAGAAAATGATGAAGTGCTAGTTCCATCATTAACATTTGCAGCTACAGCAAATGTAATTAAATATGTTGGTGCAACACCAGTTTTTTGTGATGTAGTAAGTATTGATAATACAACTATTGATCCGTCTGATATCAAAAAAAAAATAACAGATAAAACTAAGGCAATCATTGTAATGCATTATGCAGGTTTTCCATGTGATATGGATGAAATTATGTCAATAGCAAAAAAAAATAATCTAGTTGTAATTGAAGACGCAGCACATGCTCCTTTATCTGAATACAAAGGTAGAAAACTTGGAACCATAGGACACATTGGTAATTTTAGTTTTTTTTCTAATAAAAACATATCGATTGGTGAAGGTGGGATGATTACAACAAATAGTGAAGATTTATATAAAAAAATTAAGCTGATAAGATCTCATGGTATGACTACTATGTCATATGAAAGATTCAAAGGCCATTCAACAAAATATGATATATTATCACTTGGCTACAACTACAGAATGGATGATATAAGAGCTTCCATTGGGATTGTACAAATGAAAAAATTAAACACAGATTTGGCTAAAAGAATCAAATTAAGGAATTTATATGTTGAAAAACTCAAGGCACATCCTAAAATAGAAATTCCATTTCAAAATAATAAAGAATTTGTTTCAAATTATATTTTTACAATTGTATTAAATGATTTAAATACATTAAATAGAGATTTTATCAGAGATAAATTGGGTGAAAAAGGTATTCAAACATCTATCCATTATCCTCCAATTCATAGATTTTCAATTTATAAAAAACATTATACTAAGCTACCTGTTACAGATTATGTATCTAACAACTTAATCACCTTACCTATGTACTCTAACCTAAAGGAAGAAGATATTGACTATGTAGTAAAAAATTTAACAGAAATAATTCAATAATCGTATGGATAACGTTGATAAAATACAAGTACATCCAAGTTTAATAATAATTGATGCTTTAAAATTAATGGATGACCAAAATTGTAAGCTATTAATTGTTATGGATAATAATAAATTTTTAAGTGTTCTGAGTTTGGGAGACATTCAAAGAGCAATTATAAAAAATATTTCTCTTGAATCAGAAATTAAAAATATCCTTAGAGGGGATATATCTATCTCCAGTAAAAATGATTCAATTGAAGNAATTAAAAAAAGAATCTTTGAGCTTAGGGCAGAATGTATGCCGGTAGTTGATAAAGATAATAATCTGATTACAGTATATTTCTGGGAAGATTTTTTTTCAAAATCAAGAGCAAAAGCAAAAGATAATATTGACTTACCGGTAATAATTATGGCTGGAGGAAAAGGAGAAAGACTTAAGCCTCTAACAAATGTGTTACCAAAGCCACTTATTCCTTTAGGTGATAAAACAATTATAGAAGAAATAATGAGTAAGTTTATTTCTGTTGGATCCAATAAGTTTTATGTTTCATTATTCTACAAATCAGAACTTATTAAATACTATTTTAACGATATAAAAAGTAGTGAATATAAAATTGATTTTTTTGAAGAGGACAAACCTTTAGGAACAGCAGGTAGTTTATATCTTCTAAAAGATAGATTAAATGAAACTTTTTTTGTTACAAATTGTGATATAATAATTGATCAAGATTATACAGAGATATATAAGTATCATAAAGAAAATAATAATGAGATAACTATTGTCTCTGCCTTAAGTCATTTTCAATTTCCATATGGAGTAATTGAAACAGGGGAAAACGGCAGATTAATGTCAATTACAGAAAAACCCGAAATTACATACAATATTAACTCTGGAATGTATATTCTAGAACCTCACCTATTGAATGAGATACCTAAGAATGAATTCTTTCATATAACTCAGCTAATAGAAAAAATTAAAAAGAGAAATGGTAGTATTGGAGTTTTTCCAGTTTCTGAAAAGTCTTGGATAGACATAGGGGATTGGAAAAAATACATGAATGAGATAAATGTTTTTTAATAAATAATTTATATGGTAAAGTATATTTTTTTAGGCTCACCTTATAATTCATCTTGGATTAATATTACAAGAAAATTATATGAAACAAAAATTGCTGAACCCGTAATTTTTATAGGACATGATAGGCATTATAAAGAGTCAATTAAAATCTTCGGCGATAATGTAATTGAAGACTTTAAAATCAGGCATAGGCCATATGAAATATATAATATAGATTATAATGGTATTTATTCTAATTTTTTTGAATCTGAAAATTACTTAAGGGCTAAAGATATATGTCTTAAGATGATGGATAGATTGGACACTTATGGGGTTTTTAATAGACTAGATAGGGAGGCTTATTTCCATCAGTTATGTATACTTTATTTAAAAAAAGTTGAATTATCTCAGCCTGAGTTGTTAATTTCAGCAGAATCTCCCCATGATCATTGTAGATATGTAATTTATGAAATTGCTCGTTTCCTAAAAATACCTTGTTTCAAGTTTAATAATTGGACAATAGCTCCACTTTTAATTTTTCAAAATTTAGAGACAAACAAACTTTTAAAAAATTCATCAAATATAGATTTTAAAGAATACTATATGCTAATAAAAACAATGATTAAAGATTATATCATTTCAGTTGAAGATACAAATTATGAAATAGATTATATGAAAGATCAAAGAAAGAATACAGGAAATGCTAAAATTTTTAAAAAGAAAACTTCAACAAACTATTTTAAGGATTTCAAGCATAATGTTGGGATGTTTATTAAGCAGAAATATAATCCAATAAACCCATATCGATTAAACCTGTTTACAAGAAAATACATAATAAATAAAAGAAAAAAAAATCTTCTAAGAAAGGCTAAAAGCTTCAAAGATACTGTTGATGTTCAAGAAAATTATGTTTACTACCCATTACATTTTGAACCAGAGAGAACAACCAACCCTGATGCAGGAAATTATCATGATCAATTTAAGGCCTTGTCGATCATTAGAGACATTATTCCTGAAGATTTTAAAATCTACGTAAAAGAGCACCCGTCTCAATTATATTATAGTGAAAAGGGATCTAGAGGAAGAAGTCCTCTTTTTTATCAACTTATCAAGAATATTAAGTCTATTAAAATTATTAATAGTGATTATAATTCTCAAAGTTTAATTAAGAACTCTAAATGTGTCTTTACACTAACAGGAACAGTTGCAATAGAATCTGCAATTTTAAAAAAACCATGTGTAACATTTGGATCAACAACATGGTACTCAGGATGTCCAAATACAATTACATATTCAAAATCTTTTGATTTTAGTCAAATCTCTAGAATGGAAATTAAGTCCAGCAAAAAAGTTTATGATTACTTAATCCATTTAATGAAAGAATACTCGATTCCAGGAATAATGAACTATTCTCAATTAAAATCTTTTAAGAAGTTTGATAATAAAGAGTTTAAAGGATTACAAGAAAAGTTATTATTTGATTTTTTTAAAAACTTTTTTTCTAATCAAATATATACAAGATGAATCCTGATATAAAAAGTTTATTTAAAAAATATGAAAGAGAAGGCTGTAACTATATCTTTTTAGTTAGTAACCCAATTTCTGTATTTATATCAAAAATGTTAATTGAGCAATTTAACATCGATATGAAGAAAGTTTATGTTTTTTCATTAAGGAAAACTGATGCAAGACTAATTTCAAAAAACTATAATGTAATATTATCCAAAAGAACTGATTCAATAATTGGTAAGCTTATTTGGGGTAGTCCTCAAGGTAAAAGAATTCTAAAAAAAATTCCAAAAACAAAATTTGTACTTTTTACAGAGTGGGCCTATAGAGAGGCTGAAATATTGATTAATAGCAAATATTGTTCAGAACATGTATACCTAGAAATGGGACAACATTCTTACATGAATATCCCAACTTTTTCTCCAAAAAAACTATCCTTTAAAAATAGATTTCTAAAAAATTGGAAAAATCGTTTAAGTCCAATTGATGAATTTGCACACTATTATTTTAGAGATGATGCCTCATTTTTTGTAGGTATGATGGAAGATGTCTTTCCAAAAATTGAAAATGAAAAAAAGTATATTTTAAAAAATTTTAAGGATCTAAAGAAATTTTATAACCCTAAGTTAATTAAAAATAGGGTAATTGGATTAACTTGCGCATCTAGAAGAATTCAAAGAAGTGACTGGAAAAATATGTTAATTAGATTATTTGAGAATTTACCAGCGGGAGCTATTGTTAAAGCTCATCCTTCCTTTTATTCATCCGAGAGTATCTTCAAAGATTTTATTGATACTTTCAATGAAGTTAGTAAAGGTGATTTTGAATTGTGTCCAAATGACGTCATTCTTGAGTTAGAAATGTTATTTGAGAAGAAGGTTTTTTATGGGTCCCAGACTGCACTCTCTAAATACGCAGAATTTAGTGGATCAAAATTTAACTTATTAACTTTATATTAGAATGAATAAATACATACAGTCACTTAAAGATCAAAATAAATTAAACCTTTCAATTGATAAATTGACCAAATTTAATTGGGAATATACAAAGATTGCTGGTCCATGCTCAGTTGAAGGTGAATCTATTATTGAAATTGCAAAAGAAATAAAAAAATGTGGTGCAAATGCATTAAGAGCTGGAGCATACAAGCCATGTACCTTTCCTATAATAGATGAAAATAATGGGTGGAAAGAAGGGCTTAGGGAAAAAGGGTTAGAGCTTCTCATAGAGGCTAAAAAACAATCCGGACTTCCTATCGTTACTGAAGTAATGGATGTTAGAAAAATTGAATCTATTGGAGATGTAGCAGATGTCTTTCAAGTAGGTACTCGAAATTTTCAAAACTATTCATTATTAGATGAGCTTGGAAAAACCGATAAGCCAATTCTTCTTAAAAGAGGAACCTGGGGCACTTTAGATGAAATTCTTGGAGCAGCCGAAAGAATCCTTGTTGGAGGCAATAATAACATTGCTATTTGTTTGAGAGGAGTTGTGGGTATGCCTTCATACAGACACATCTATCAAAGTGTAAGGTGGGCTCCTGATTTAATGATGATACTAGCTCTGAAACAGTTCACCAATATTCCTATTATTTATGATCCTAGTCATGCATGTGGAAATAGAGATTTTGTCCCTGGAATTTCTAAAGCAGCTAAGGCTTTAGGATGTGATGGATTAATTATAGAAGCTCACCCTGACCCTGTGAATTCAATTAGTGATCCCGACCAAGCCATAAATTATGAAACACTAAAACAAATTTTTGATGATTAGTATAATAGTTAGAAATAAAAATGAAGCCGAATTTATTGGTTTTACTTTACAATCCTGTCTTGATTTTTTTGGGACACCCGAAATCATAGTAGTAGACAATAATTCAACTGATGACTCCTTAGATGTTGTCCAAAATTTTAATAATAGAACCAATATTATTATTAAAAACATTAATAGATACATGCCAGGAGAAGCCATAAATAAAGGAGTGAAATTTGCCACTAATGACTATATACTAGTTCTTTCAGGTCATGCTCAAATTATTAATTTAAATTTTGAATCAATTAAATTAAGTCTTGATAAACATAAAGCAGTTTTTGGACAACAAATTCCTATACATAGAGGTAAAAAAATTACTCCAGGATATATTTGGACAAATTTTGGAGATAAAGAGGAGATCAATAAGTTTTCAAATATTGAAAACAGATTATTTCTCCATAATGCTTTTTGTTTCTATAAAAAAGAGACTTTAATAAAGTATCCCATGCCCGAAAAATATGCTGGAAAAGAAGACAGGTTCTGGGCAAAGGATATGGTAGATAACAACCATTCATATTTGTATGATCCTCAACATAAGTGTTTTCACTTTTGGACAAAAAATGGAGCAACATGGAAAGGTTTAATTTAAACTTCCAGAATCTCACCCAAAGAATAATTTAATAGTATTAAATGAATTCAAATAAAATTAAAATTGGTATACTCTCAAAAGAGATATCTAATCTTAGATCATTTGAATATAGAATTTTTGATGAAATTTTTAAAAATCAGAATTTAGAGATAGTCATTTTAATTTTTGATGGAAGAAAAAAGGCTGAGTTAAGTTTTATAAAAAAAATAACTTCCTTATTTATAAAAAAGAATTTCATTTCAAGAATTATATTAAAAATTCAAGAATTTATTGAAAAAAATATTTTTAAGGATAATTCTTACTATCCAGGTATTGATTTGATTAACAAAATCAAATAATGAAAAAAAATAATAAACTCCTAATAGTTGCTTCGTTTCCATTAAAAAAAAGAAAAGTTATTGGAGGAATTGAAAAATCATCAAGAATTTTAATTAATTCAAAATATTTAGATGAATTTGATATAATAAAATTTGATACATCTCAAATATCAAATCCTCCTCCTGGTATATTAATAAGATCAGTTCTTGCTTTAATAAGATTGTTTAAATATATATTTATATTATTTACAAAAAGGCCTAGATATGTTTTAGTATTCTGTTCTGATGGAGCTAGTGCTATTGAAAAAGGTATAATGATATTATTTTCTAAATCTCTAGGAATAAACTCATTGATATTTCCAAGAGCTGGAAATTTGATGAATCAAACAAAAAAAAATTTACTTTTTTACTCTGTAATTAAATCATTATTTAAAAAATCAGACTATTTTTTATGTCAAGGAAAAGCATGGGAGAATTATGCACTAAATGATTTAAATATTAACAAAGGTAAGGTTAGAATTATTAATAATTGGACAGCTACTAAAGAACTAATAAAAATTGGCGAAAAGAGAATTGTAAATAAAAAGATGAGCAACCTCAATATTGTTTATACAGGATGGCTCGAAAAGTCCAAAGGTATAGTTGAATTAGTAAAAGTTTTTTCAGAATTAAAGAGAAAGTACAATGTTAATTTATATTTAGTAGGTGATGGAAAACTGAGAAAACAAATTGAATTATTTATTGCAAAAAACAATTTAGAGAGTTGTATTCACCTGTTAGGATGGTTAGACGATTCTGGTATAAGGCAAAATCTAAAAAAAGCTGACATATTTGTTTTACCATCAAAAAATGAGGGAATGTCAAATTCATTAATAGAGGCAATTGCAGCTGGAGTTCCATCTATATGTACTTCTGTTGGAACAATTTCAAACTTTATAAAAAACGGAGAAAATGGAATTTTGATAAAGCCCAATAATGATTTATTATTAAAAGAGAATATTGAAATGATGATTACAGATTTTAATCTGAGAAGAAAAATTTCTAAAAATGGAGTTATATCAGCAAAGAAAAATTTTTCAGAAGAAAATTCCATTAAAAAACTTGCTAATATTATAAGAAATATGGATTAGATTATTTCAATTTATATTTTTTGAAAAATCATTAATTTTAATTTAGAAAATTTTGATAAAGATGAAAATCTTGAAAGAAATAAATCAAAGGGATTTAAAATTATTAAGAATATAAATTGAATTTTTCTCTTTATAAAAACTGAAACTGGAATTTTTTCTAATAAATAAAAGCATTTAGAGCTTAAGTGATTAACTCCTCTTGTTTTGTGCAATTTAAATCCAGCTTCTTGCAAAAAATTAATCTGTTTATCAAATATTCTTTCTCTTTTATGCTTTTGATTTTCTTCAATTTTATAATTACTTGCAGACTCTATTAAAATTAACTCCCCATTTTTTTTTTAATTGATTAAACATTTTTTTTATAGAACTTGTATAAGATTGATCATCTAAAATATGTTGCATTACTGTTATAGAAATAATCTTATCAAAAGAATTATTTTTAAAATTAATTTGATCTAAACTCATTTCTTGAAAAGAAGCATTCAAAGATTGGGTTTGCGCATTTTTTTTTGCCATTTTAATTGCTTCACTAATTATATCAATACCTATAACTTCAGCGCCAAGTCTGGCAAGTCTTAATGACCATTCTCCATAATTACAGCCTACATCCAGAACTTTATCGCCCTTATTTATCTTTACTTCTTTTAAAAAAGAACTCCATCTAATTTTATCATCAAATTGATGTATCATTTTATCTGTATATCCTGAGCTAAATTTTCCAAAATCATTAAATCTTTTATCCCAATATTCTTTAGACTCATTTAGATTCATAGATAAATTTTAAATTGTTAATATTGGTTTTTATAGTTTCTTAAAAAACTTATGCCCTTAGTATACTTTGAAAATTTTACTAATTTTAAGCCTAACTTTTTTATTATTTCTTTGTTATAATTAGTATCTATTGGATATTTAACCTCAAGAACAATTTCTGAATAACTTTTAAATTGGATAGCATTAGGAAACTTAAACTTTAGCATAGAGTCAAGTGTGATTCTAGTATCATCTTTAACAAAATATTCTCTAAAATATCTGTTTTTTATTATTTCCTTATAGTTGTTGGGTAATAAATTATTAATTTCTTTTTCTAGTTTATTCTTATTTAACGATTTTAGTTCAGTTTTAAGCTTAAATCCCGCCTTGCCCTTTTTTTTCTTTACTTCTAAAATGTAACCATTTTTTTGATCATACCATCTGAGTCTATATTTAGTTCTGTTTGTTTCTCCCTCAATATTTTCATCAAAACATTTGTTGTTAAAATCATAGTATATGTTATTGACATAGTTGCTCGCATGTGCTTTTTTAAAACCCATTCTAATTATGTTAGCTTTTATAAAATTATAATCTTTAATTTTAGCTGTATATTTATCTTCTCGTCTATTTTTAATTGCTTGCTCTTCCATAAATATTTCCATATAATAAAGATTCTACATCGACAACTCTGTCGAACGATTTATAATTTGACTGAATGGTTACACCGTTCTGAAAAAGATATTTTTCTCCTTTGTAATCTTTAATTCTTAAAATAGGCTGTCTATAAAAAGTTTTTTTAATAAAAGCACAATAGTCAAGGCTATTATTATGAAAATTATTGCTTTCAGAAATTAGTTCAGATCCATCTTTAACGACTAAAGCTAATTCGGAATCTTTAAATACTGAATTTTTTACAATTACTTTTGAATTTTCACCCGCACTTAATGACTTATCTCCAATATTAATAAATATATTTTGATAAACTTTTGAATTTGACGCGCTAAAGTCAATTGCATCATTCCCAATATCAATAAAACTAGAATTTTCAATAGTGCCATTTGAAAAATCGGAATCAATAGCGTCTGCGATAATATTCCTGAATTTAGTTGATTTAACTTCAAAATTTGAATTATAAAAGTTTATGAAATCATCTCCTTTTATATTATTTTCAAAATTTGAATTCATAATTTTTATATTAGAATTATATGCTGTTATTGAAGCTGTTAATTTTAAAGAATCTCTATTTAAATTTGATAAACTTTTAAAGTTTACATAATTAATATTGATTTTGTCACAGTCAGTAAATTTTATTGAATTAGTGCCAAGACCCTCAATTTGTATTTGATTATTTTCCGACCCCTCAAAGTTTACAATTGAATTATTTATAAAAACAGAAGCATTGTTTAATAGACTTAGAGTTACTCCCTCTTTTATTTTAAAATTAACATTGTTAAGGTTAAGATCCTCTTTTATAATTGTGTCATTTAAGATTTCAAAATCAGTTATATCATAAATTGTTGATTTAGAATTTATTTTAATATTCCTCAAAATTTTATTGAAAATAGTACTTTTTTGGTTTGAAAAATATCTTAAATCTGGATAGATACTATATAAATTAGACAATGGATTATGAACAAATTTGATTGATTCAAAAGAAATTGGATATAGTCCTATATCCTCAAGATTCTTAATGTTTTCTAGTGACTTTTCATAAATAACGATTTCTTTTAATAGGATATCATTATCATCATAGTTAAGCTCATCAATAAAATAGGGAGTTAATAAAATATCTGAACTAAGAGTATATATTTTTGATGATCTATTTTTTAATAATTCTAAATTATCGACAGAAAAAGTTGGTGTAAAGTAGAAATTATTATTAATATAGTCATTAAACTTAATTGAGACTGGGACTGCATCAAGCTCAATTAAATCATGAAGAAAAAATTTTATTTTTTTATTAACTAGAGATATTTGTTGATAATTATCTATAAAAGAATTTTCTTTCTCTAGAAGTAAAACAGAATTAGGTTTTTTTAAAATTGTTGTGTTAAGTATATCAGTAATTCCATTAATTTGATAGTATTTGTTTCCATAATACAGTCTGTTTAATTCCTTGTTGCTATAATTTAAAGTTAGAGATAAATCATCTGAATTATTATAGACAGTATTACATGACTTTAAAAAAAATGAAAGACTAATCGATATATATAAAATGAGTTTTTTTTGATTCATAATCTAAAGTGTCATTTGTTACAAGGTCAATAAATTTTATATCAGTTAAATCTGTTTTTTCACCTATAAATATTTTCATTTCATTAATAGAATCTTTTAAATTACCCAAAGGACTGAGATAAACATCCTTTGATAAATATGGTATTTCCTTTCCATCAATTTTTATATTAATTTTATTATTTAAACTTGATCTTAAATATAAATGATCGTCTTTTATCATTGAAATTATAACTCCTGCATTGATATAATCTTCGATTATATCAATATTGTGATTAATAATTCTCTTATATTTATTATGGCTATTTTTCATTAAAAAGTAATAATCATTAAATCTTTTATGTATAGGTATATTGGCTTTAAAGATTGAATCATAATCTGATATAATTTTTTCTCTCATTTCAACTATTTTATTAAAATAGTTATTTCTGATGTTTATTATTTCATCATCTTCTAATAGCTTTTTATACTTTTCATGTGTGGAGCTGAAATAATAATTGTTAAATAAAATATCATTAAAGCCTTCTGGATAGTACCTTTGATCAACTGACAGCTTGGCGAATGTATCTTCATTTCTGTATACAGGAAATAGTCCCTCATCAGAAATTACCCACTTGTCATTGTTTCCAGTAATATGATGAGGATGCCCAAAAAGGTAAACTAAGCTAAAAAACCTACCCATATAATCCTTATCAATCATAATTTTGTCAAAATTGAATTTTTGAAGGTTATCCCATTTTTCATATACATCTTTACTAAGTCTATCACTGTCAATATTGAATGAAACATTGTCAAGCTGAGATGAATGAGCTTCTTTAACAAATCCCGCATTAAAAGTTAAGTTTCTAATAACATTCGGGTTAGAAAGTTTATACGTTCTTTTAACATATGAATTATCAAAATTTTCATATAGATAATAATCTTTTGTCTTTTTATGATCTTTAATAACAACAATTTCTCCAACTTCTTCATGAATTAAATCAAAATGTTTAGCCATGTGAGTTAAAAAAATATTTTTGTAGGTGAAATCAATTGAAGTTATTAGCTTGAATTCCCTTTTATTAAAAATTTTATCAGATGATTTAATTGAATAGCTTTGAATTCCATTTACATATTGATCAAGACTTGATCCATGAAATTTATATTTAATATCAATATTCTTATTGTTATATAAAGCACTAGCATTTCTCCATTGTTTAAATTCATCTGTGACCCAATTTATTTTACTTAATTTAATTAACTCAATAATAGAGTCATTGTATGCTATATCGTTATTGGAAAATTTTAAGATTAGATCTGATCTTTTGGGGGCCCAAAATTGAGGATTAAAATATAAATATTTATCAATATATATTCCATTTAACTTTGAATAATAGTTAGAAACAACAAAATCTGAAAATTTACCTACTGTAGAGTTTTGGCCTGATTTATCAATAAAATAAGAAATAGAATTTCTAGTAAAAAAGAAAATGGACAAGTACAGAAATATCACCAAAATAATCCATCTTGCTCTAGTTAATTTCATAATCAATATCAACTTTTAATTTCTCTTTTAAATTTGAAATAAATGCATCAATATTATTATTGCTATCAAGAAAATACTCTACTGTGTAGAGTCCGTCAATAGTTTTATAGAGTCTATGAATATTCATTATCTCAAGATCTTTAATTTTTATATCCTTAGCACTTTTAAAAGAGATTATTATTAATCTATTATTTATATTTAGACTTTCAGCTTTTTTTCTATTTAAAATTATATAAACAAAAGAAACTATAACAGCTAATATTTCTTTCTCAGCAGCAACTGCAATAGATATTGCCAAAACTATTAACAATGTGATTATTTGTTCAGACTCTTTAATAGCAGTTCTAAACCTAATTATAGATAATGCTCCTACAAGTCCAAGAGATAAAGCCAAGGAAGTCTTTATTACCGAAACTATTAGCAACATAGATAATGAAAAGGGTATTAATATTCTAGAAAAATTAATTTTATTGTCATTTGAAAAAGTACTAGCCAGATAATTATTTTTTATGAAGAAAACTAATACTAGAGTTATAACTAGACCGACAAAAAACCTAACATAATTTAGTTCAACTAAAAAGTCTTCTTTAAACAGGAAATCATCCATTCTACTAAGTTAATAATTTTTAAAAATAAAGCATTTAAAACTTATTTATAAACCAGATTATAGACGCAATGATCTATTTAATAGGCTTAGATATTAAATAATCTCCCAAAATTAAGTGGTGAATTCCAGATCTTAAAAATGTATCTACAGCGTGCTCTGGGGTGCCAACTATTGGCTCCCCATGAATATTAAAAGATGTATTCATTAAAGCTCCAACACCTGTTAGTTTTTCAAAAGATTTTATTAATGAGTGATATTTAGGGTTGTCTTCTTTATAAACAATTTGTGGTCTTGCTGTTTTATCAAATGGATGTAAGCCTGCTGAAATATGAGATTTTGCAAGTTCAGTAGAATCAAAGCCGATTGCCATAAATTTTGATTTAATTCCTTTCGGATTAACTATATAATCTTGCTCTCTTTCACTTAAAATACTTGGAGCAAAAGGCATCCAAAAATCTCTCATTTTAACAAGTCTATTAATATGATGTATAACATCAGGGTTTCTAGGATCAGCAAGTATAGACCTGTTCCCTAAAGCTCTGGCGCCAAACTCCATATTCTCTGATCCAAATCTTGATATTACCTCACCTCTTGCAAGGTAAAATGCTGCTTTATCATTTGTGAAATCTGAAACATTCAAGTTCTTAGGTAGGTTATTTATTACTTTATTTATATAATCGTTTGAGAATGCAGGACCTAAATATGCATTTTTGACATATTTTTTATATTTAATTTTATCAGTTTGATTTTCAAAATATTCAAGATAAGCTGCCCCAACAGATAAAGATTCATCTCCAGGTCCAGGGGGTATGTGTAAATTATTTAATGATTCTAATTCTGATATTAATTTATTTGCCTTTATATTCTGAGCAACACCACCAGACATAATTACATTATTTATTCCTGTTTTGCTAATACCATTTTTAATCCATTCTGTTAAAATTTCCTCACATCTTTTTTGTATCCCATATGCAATTGCATCAAATCTTTGCCCTTCTAGCTTATCCTTAAAATAAAAAAAATGATCTTTTATTTTATTCTTGTATTTAAATTTTAACCCATCCACTTGTAATGTGTCTGCATAAATTTTATGAGCTTCTTTTCCAAACTTATGAGAATTATATGCTGCTAAGCCCATTAATTTGTATTCATGTTCTGCAGGCCTCATTCCAAGCAGTAGCGTTGCATATCTATACATCCTTCCTATATTACAATTTGAAGATCTTGATATTTCAATAAGCCCCTTGTTTGGGTGATAAGTAGAAACTGTGCCATTAGCTCCATCTCCAAACCCATCCATAGTATATATTAAAGATGGTTCATTGAGATTATCGCTAGATACAAGGCCATACATCCCGTGACATTTATGGTGATCATGATGTATGACTTTTGATTTATCAATATTTAATTTTTTTGAGATATGATCTACTCTTGCATTCCACATTCCAATATTATCTGACTCATTCTTAATAAATTTTGTTTCATAAGGGAATCCCTCACGATCAACAACGTGAGACATTATATCAAGATAACTTGGGTCTTTATTTTCAAGTAATTTAGGATACCAATAATCAGTTTGTTCTTTCCAATAATCTTTAATTGTTAATTGTGAGTTTCTTTTAACATAATAGTATGCTGGAATAAAATGCTTTGAAGTCATAGCGACTCTATCAATTTGACTCGACGAAATCCCACAATAATTTAAAATATACTCAATTGCCTTTTCAGGATAACCAAAGTGGTTTTTTTCTCTTGACAGTCTTTCTTCAGGAATAGCACATTTCAATTCACCATTAACAAGTAAACAAGCACTTGAATTATGACCGTCGTTAACTCCTAGTATAATCATAGTTTCTTAATTTTTTGACTCCCATTCTTTTGAAAGTCTTATTATTTCACGAATATCAAAATCATTGTTTGATTCTAAATTTTTTACCACCCATCTTGATCTTTCTAAATCTCTAGAATCATCAATAACTAGTCTTTGATCTATATCAGACGGGTCTTTAACGAAATCACAATTATAAATTTTGAATTTATCTGAATTTTGGTAAAAGTACCTAGTTACATGTTCTCTGTCCTCAAGATCATCTGTGTTTTGGAGTAATTTACCTAATGAATTTACATTTATTACTTCTCCAGTAAGTCCAGGCGGAACAGTTCTTGGGAAAATATTAGTTGTTAGATCATATTTATCAGTTCTATGAATATCTATCATTGAATCATATAATTTTGGATTCAAGAATGGTCTATCAGCACATATCCTCAAAAAACTATCATAATTAAATGCTTTACAAGCTTGAAGGGCTCTATCTGAAACATCTTCTAAACTTCCTCTGTAAAAATCTATTCCTCTTGATTTAGCATATTCACATATTTTATTGTCATCCTCTTGATCTGAAGTAGCCAGACATAGATGATCAATATTATTTATTTGTTTAGATCTGTCTATTACTCGTTCTAGAAGAAATTTTCCTGAAACATCCTTAAATGCTTTACCAGGGAGTCTACTAGAACTCATTCTAGAGAAAATAATTCCTCCAATTCTCATAGTCTATTTTTCGTAAAAATTAAATTTATTTAACTCTACTTTTTTTGAATTCATATTTTAATTTTTATTAATTACTAATAGCCAATAACTCAAAAGTAAATTAATTATAGATTATATTCTCTAATTGTCTTTTTTAAAAATTTGTATCCAGTTTTTGTATTAGTCCTTTCTTCAGGGTTTGAAGGAGGAATACTACAAAATCCTAGTAACTGTTTCTGTTGATCAGAACACTGCGCATAAATACCCTCATTCATTGATCTAATGATATCCATAGATGGCTTTACCCACCACATTGACAATGTTGCTACCAATGCCCATCTTGAGGCGCCTGAAACATTCTCATTAGTTCCATGCCACAATCTACTATCCCAGATAATAAGGTCTCCTGCGTTACCTTCCAAATTGGTTATATTTGATGATTTTCTATCAGTAAATTTTCCAGATTTATGTGAACCTGGCACTACAATTGTACATCCATTTTCAACATAACTGTCTTCTAATAAAACCACAAACTGCATAGTGCTACTGAACTTGCCTATATATGGTATGTGGGAGTCAATATGTAAATCTAGCTTTGAGCCACTTGATCTTGCATTATAATATTTTAAGACATAATTTGGTTTATCTTCAGGCAGAAATCTATAAAAGGGGTCGTTTAATTTTTTTTTTGAAATAGATGTTATAGAATTACTACTTAGTAAATCTAGAAAAAGAATATCTATATTTTGAAGATTATAAATTATTTTATCTCTAATGTCTCTATTTGGTGTACCTGGATATCTTTTTTTACCATTAATATTAATTTTATTATAATTTGTAATAACTAGTTCTAAAAGATTATCTAATGTCTTTTTTGTCAAAAAATTATCTATTTTACAGTATCCATTTTTATCAAGATTGTCTAAACATATTTTTATTTCCTTATTATTAATAGGCCTTGTAATATCAAGATTTTTACTTTTTCTCATAGTTATGCTGTTCTTATTAAAATTGATTTTTTCAAATTCGTGAATTTCTTTTTCAAATCTTTTTGATAAATACTGGATAAAATAAAAAAACCTATTCTATGATTGTCATTACAAGGCTCGACCATCAATTCATTTTTATCAATTAACTGTATAAATTTATCTTTTTTTGATAAAAGGTTATTGTTAAATGTAATTTCTTTAAAAATACCTTTTTTATATTTTATAAAGTAAATCATCGAATACATATATTTGATTTTAGGTATTTTAAATTTATTTGAAATTAAATAATTGAGGTATAGGTCAAATAAATTAATACCCGTAGTCAAATTAATAAAAAAATCTCCTAAACTATTGCCTCCACCTCTTGGAGAAAAATCTATTATTTGTAAACCAAATCTTAAATCATTTATTAATTCTATATGAAATGGAAAAGTTGTGTTTTCTGGAAATAAAGGTTTATTTTTTTTTTACATGACCTTTTATTTTATTAAATATTTTGTTTGAATTTCTTATTGAGATTATGGTTTGCGCTGAAAATTTTTCAGAATTTCTTTTTGATACTGTAAAGACTATTGGAGTTCCATTAAAATTAATTCCATCAACTGAATATTCATTACCAATAAATTTTCTTTGAAGAATAAAGCTGTCATCAATATTTTCTTTGAAATTTTTTTGGTTTAAAATAGAAATATTCCTTGATCCTGATCCAAATCTAGGTTTTTTTATATAATGAAATTTGTTATCAAGGAGTTTTGTTTTGGAGGGAAGGTTAATAAAATTTTGATTTACCATTCTTAAATAATGATACTTATCAAAAATCGTTGTTTTTTCCCCAACACTAAAATTGTTTCTTATTCCTGTTATTTTGGAAAGCTCAATTGCCTTTTTGATTCCAAAATCAGAATTTAATCCAAAAAAGCCTATAGAAGTTGATTTTTTAATTAAGTCAAATTCTAATTTATTGATTTGTTTTGGGTCGCATGGCAAAAAAAAATCCACTTTATCCTTATGTAGATTATTCTCATTATCATCTACACCGATAACCTTAATATTTCTTTGTCTAAATTTATTTACGAAATACAACTGATTAAAAGTTAGGGGGATAATATATATATGAAAATTATTCACTCTTTATTCTAATTGAAACTGTTACCTCATGTAACAAGCTAGATTTTTTTATTATGATTTCCTCTGATCTACTTTCACAAAATTCTATAACCTCACCTAGAGAGGTATAGTTAAGGTGAGAATCTTTAAAATCCACATCTTGGCTAAGAAAGTTAAACGTTATATACTTACATGAAAGTTGAAAAGCATTATCTATTAAGGATTTAAAAGGAAGTGAAGAATTATCTATACAAGTGTTAAATAGTCCACTCATGACAACAACATCAAATTTTTTATTTATTAAAAGCTTAATACCTTTTTGCAAGTAAAAATTGGAATTTTTATAGGATTCTTTACAATAATTATAAAAAGTTGGATTAATTTCAGAGCCAGAATATTTTATATCAAATTTATTTTCTTTTAAATACAATAATAGATGTCCCAGGCCACATCCAATGTCTAAAATTGTATTATAGTTGTCGAGCCCTCTGAAGAGCAACTTGTATCTCTCATCTGTTTTATCAGATGACCATCCAACTGAAGATTTGGAGAATCCATGTTTTTTATAATTCTCTGTATATTTTTTATTTAACTTTTCAATTAAACTTCTTTCTTTATGATTCATCAGCTAAAAATTTTTTCTGCATTCTTGTAATAAATATTACATTTCTTATCATTAGAAATGTTTTTAGTTAATAAGTCTACTCTCTTTCTAAATAAATCAAGAGAAACATATGGGAAATCTGAACCAATTAAACATTTTTCATCTAGTTCATTAAAACAAAATAAAATTTGAGAGTCAATGTAATCTGAATTATACTTAGTCAAAGTATATGAAAGATCAATATATACATCATCAAAATGTCTTGTAAACTGAGCAAATTCTGCTAATCTTACGTCACCACCATGTAATAAAATTAATTTCAAATTGGGAAAACTGTTCTTCATTTTTGAAATTGAAAAAATAGGGTCTTCAGTTGGATAATTAGTTTTAGTATGGTAATAAGTACAAATAAAAATAAACTGGTTATTCTCAATAGCAAAATTGAATAAGTCAGTATAGATATTTAAATCTGATAATTTTAAATTTGAAAATCTTGGGTGTATTTTAATCCCTTTAAAATTATATATTTCATGTAGCTCCTTTAAATTATTAAGATTATGTCCATTAAAATATGGGATTGGATGAAAATTTGGACTATTAGAATAGTTTTTAAAAAGTTCATCTAAGGACTGGTCTGGTAGTAATGTTACAGCAGAGCCTGAAATATTATTTTTTTTTATCTGGCTAAAATATTTTGACTTCAAACTTTGTGATTGAAGAAAATGTGAATTAGAATCAAAAATTTTTATCATTTACTCAAATTTTTTTGATATTCAATTATAGGTTCTGAGGATTTTTGAACAACTGGTCTATAAAAAAATTCTGTCTCAGGCTCAAAGAATCTGAGCTGTAATGTTATTTGTCCCTTTTCTATTGGATTAGATCTATGAATTAAATCTTGGTCAAATATTAATGCTTTACCAAATTTTATATCAATTTTTGTTGAAGTATCATCTTCACAGTGACATTCTAATCCCCAATAATCATTTTTCTTTATGAAAGTTTTACCTGGATTTGTAATTATATCCAAAGATGCCCCTTCAACATTAATTGGAAGCCAAACTACAATACCCTTTAATTCCTTTCCAAGGATAAAGCCATCTTTATGTAAAGGGGCTTCAAACTTTCTGTTAGCCTCACAATCAATTCTAAGTTGAGGATAAGTCCACAACATTGGATAATTTAAGAAGCTGTTTAATTCAATTCCTAGATCATCACATGTTATTTTGCTTAATACGACACTTGAATTTATAATCTCAAAAGCTTTTTGTAAAACACTTCGGTCTGATATATTATTTAATGAAATTTTACCATCACTAAAGTTTAATGGCATGTCGCCAAAAAAATCTGAATAATTATTTAACTCATTGATTAGGTGATATATTATTTTTTTATTTATTTCAACTATTTTATACATTCAGTTTTATTTTTGTTCATCTAAAGATATTAATTAAAGGCACTAATTTTGTAAGTTGTTAATTATTTTAAATATTCTGCTAACTCCTTTTCCATCAATTAAATTTTTACTTGGAAAAGAAAAGTTTTTAATTTTAAATTCATCAATTTCATTAATTGATTTTAAACCAATCCCAAAAATTGATCCATACTTTAGTGCGTATTTTGCTATATTCATCTCCAGGTTTGTTTGAGGTAATGATATTATAATTTTATTTAAAAAAATTGACTCAAACATAGTGCTTCCACCATTAGTGATTATGACTTCTGATCTAGATAAAATTTTAGCAAAATTGATTGGGTTAGCTAATGTGTTGAATCTAGTGCTTTTAGAATTATTTGTAGGTCCACTAATTATTGTAACCTTAAAACCTTTGCAGTGAAGTATTGATGCAGCAGCTTCAGACTGAGATAGAATATCTCCTCCTCCGATACAAATCAAAGCAGTGTTTTCTTGAATTTTATTTTTTTTTAGTTTTAGAAATTCACTTCTAATAATTATGTATTTAAATCCAATGTATTTTTCATTGATTGCTTTCACATTATGATGAGCATAAACTACTATATTAATATCTGGCACTTCCTTTCCAAAACAGTCTAATGTTATCAAAGTTTTTTTCTTTTTTCTTAATTTTTTAAATAATTTATTTTTTTCATAATTATTGGAGTCAATTATAACCAAGTCTGCTTTAGTGTTTTTTTGAGCTTTAGTTCCAATGAAATTATTTGCTTCTTTTGATGTCCCATAAATTGATACATTTAATTTTTTCTTAAGAAAATATTCATATAGTGCTAAAGATCTAGATAAATGACCAAAGCCTACAGAACTGTTTCCTTCACAATAAATTTGAACTGAATAATCTTTCATTCTTTAATTAAATCCCAAGATAATCTCTCTCCAACATCAATATCCTTAACGGCTATTTTACCAATTATATCCTCAAGATACTTTGGATGTAAACCCAAACCTGGTCTAACCGCTTTAATATTATCATTAGAAAGGATATCACCTTTTTTTATTTTTTTAGTTATATATAGAGAGCTTCTGTTTTTAATGCTTTTAGATGCGCTTTTTGTTACTTTATAATTCACATTTCCTAGAGCTTGCTCAATATATCTTATATCATCAACCATTTTTTTAAATTCGGTTTCCTCCAAAGAGAAAAAAGAATCAACACTATTTTTATTATCTAAAACAAGGTGTTTTTCAATTATTGCTCCGCCTAATACAGTATTTGCAATAGGTGCAACTGAGCCTAGAGTATGATCTGATAATCCACTTATAACTTTAAATTTTTTTACTATGTCTGGTATAGTAAGTAAATTTATTTCATTTACTGGACTTGGATATGCAGTTGTACATTTCAGGATACATATATTTTCTGATTTTAATTGTCTTAAAGTTTTTACAGCTAAATCCAAATCATCAAACTCTGATAATCCAGATGAAATTATTATAGGTTTTCCCGTTTTAGCAACTTTTTTTATTAATGGGATATTTGTAATTTCAGGTGATGCTATTTTATAAGCTCCAACATCTAGCTCCTCAAGAAAATCAACTGCAGTATTATCAAAAGGACTTGAAAAGAACTCTAATCCTAGTCTTTTAGCTTCGTTAAATATTTTATGATGCCATTCCCATGGAGTGTGGGCAGCATCATATAAATTCCACAAAGTTTTATGACTGTTCCATGGCGAATCTTTGGAGATTAAAAAATCCTCTTTATTACTATTAACAGTTATTGTATTAGCGGTATAAGTTTGGATTTTAATTGCATTAGCACCAGATCTTTTAGCTGATCTAACAATTTCAATTGCCTCATCTAAACTACCATTATGGTTAGCTGACATTTCTGCTACTATAAATGTTGGATGATTATCTCCAACCAAAGTATTTCCAATTTTAAATTCCATTTAACCTCTTATATATTAATTATCTTTTAATTGCTTATTCCCTAAATACAATACTTTAGCATATTCTAGATCTTCATAATTATCTATATCTATAGCTCTAGTTTTATCCATTAATATCGATATATATTTACTTTTTATAAAAAATTCGTTATCCTCTAAATGTCTTGAACTAAAGATATTAAATGGTCCTGATTCATAGAAAGTAGTCTCTATATCTTGGGATCTCTTTTGCAGGGATATTTTGTCTTTTGGTACTAGTATGCCATCATTATCTCTATAAAATGCCCATTCTATAGGAACAGAGAATGGACTTGCAACAATAAGTGGGTAAACAGAATTAAATTTTTTAAACTTTTTGTATCCATTTATTAAGTCAGCCTCACTAAGTAATGGGGCAGCAGGCATTATACAAAAAATTTCATCAAAATATTTACCCCTTTCTTTATATTCTTCAAAAACCCATTTAATAACTGAAAATAAACCTGTATAATCATCTGCAAGCTTTTTATCTCTGAGAAAGTTAACTTCGAATCCTAACTTTTCAACAATATTTTTTATTTCTTCTGAGTCAGTTGAAACATGTATTTCGTCAAATAATTTAGATTCCTTTGCTGCCTTTAATGGATAATAAATTAGTGGCTTCCCAAAAAAATCTAATATGTTTTTATTCTTAATTCTTTTACTCCCTGACCTTGCAGGTATTATCGCTAGCTTCATATTTTTAGTTTAATCTTTGAAATCCTGAATGACATACTGGCCCTTCTAATAAATCAGATATATTTAGTTCCTCAGACTCACATTTTCTAATTACTTTAAATATCTTATCTAGAGATTCAAAATACGAGTTTATAATACTATCTGTATGATCAATACATGCATAAAAGTTTGTGCTTGCTAGAAAGCCTTTTTTAAGCATTTCTTGGGTAACAAAAGTTTTATACTCTAATGAGTCTGAATAGTTAAAAGTATAATTAGTAATAGGAGGTAAACCATTAATTGTTATATCCAAGTTATTTGATTTGGCTAGAGCATCCCATCCTTTTTGCATTTTCAAGCCAATTTCAGTTATTAGCTCCCAAGACTTTATTTTTTCCATTACTTCTAGCGAAGCTAATGCTGCTGTTGGACCAATTCTCTCTGTCCAAAAAGTACTGCTTATAAAGGTTCTTTGAGCTGATTCCATTATTTCTTTCTTCCCTACAACAGCAGTTATTGCATAACCATTTCCTAGGGTCTTTCCATACATGGCCATATCTGGTTCAATATTATATTTTTTATGAACTCCACCATAAGTAACTCTAAAGCCAGATGAACACTCATCAAATATTAAAACAATATTTTTCTTAGTTGCTAAATCTCTTACTTTTTGTAAAAAATTGTCTTCAGGTCCAAAGTTTCTTGTTACTTCCATTTTTATTACACCTATGTTTTTGTTCTCTACAATCGATAATAGTTCTTTGAAGTTATTATATTGAAAAGGAAACACTGAGTTTTTTAGGTTTTTTGGAACACCCTCTGGGCTTAAACCATCCAACAAATGATCAGATAGAATATCATCTTCTGTATGATTTGCTGATAAGTACCAATCGTGCCATCCATGATAACCGCATATTGCAACATTATCTTTTCCAGCAGCTGCTCTTGCAATTCTTATAGCAATTGCATTAGCCTCACCTCCAGATCTTGCATATCTTACCATATCAGCCCATGGGTTAATTTCAATTAATTTCTCAGCTAAGTAAACTTCTTCAGGACAGTTTAAAGTACTCATATTTCCATTTTGGACTGTTCTTAAGACAGCATTATCAATTTGATCATTTCCATATCCAAGAGTGTTAGTGCCTATACCCATTATACACATATCAATAAGCTCTTTACCCTCCAGAGTCCAAATCTTACATCCTTTTGCTTTAGAATAATATGATGGCCAATTTTCAGGCAAAAACATTTCAGGTCTTTTTGAAAGAAGCATAGTTCCACCCGGAATTAATTTTTTTGCCTTTTTATATAATTCCTGTCCTTTTCTCATTTTTTTTATTTTTGATTAACTACCAATTTGAGGGATTTAATAATTTGTCTTCTGTAACATTAATAGTATCAATTTCAACAGAAGGTATATCTGTTTTACTATTTGTTGCAGATATATTTTCTTCTAATTGACAAAAATCATCAACACCAAAAATAACCTTATCAATATATTTTTTTTCAATTGCATATTTTATTGCTAGATTATTAATATCAATATCTAATTTTAAAGATATTTGATTTAATTCAGTTAAATATTTAATAAGGGGTGCTAATTTTTCAGGAATTGATGACTGTGATTTAAAAAACAAACCTTGTAAAAAAATTGATCTTACCTGAATCTCCAATCCTTTTGATTTTGCATACTTTATTATTGATTTTCTTTTAGTAGAGTTATCTAACAAATTGAAAGGAATCTGAATAAAATCAAAAAGACCAAGTTCAACCACTTCTTTTATTTCATCATTTGTATAAAGGGAGACTCCAGTTTTTTTTATGTACCCGGATTCTTTTGCTTGCTTAATAGAAATATATAAATCTTGATTTTTTTTAAAAAACTCATAGTTATGAATCATGTATCCTTCATATTTTTTAATACCAAGTTTTTTTATATTAAGTTTTATGTTTTGAGAATAATCTATAGAATCCCCAAAAGCTGACTTAGAAAAAATTTTGAATTTTTTATTTGGAAATTTTTTATGAAATTTTCCAATCATATCAATTGAATTTCCGTAAAGCTCTGCTGTATCCAAGCTTCTAATCCCATTATCATATGAGTAGTTAAGTATTTTAAAGATTTGGTCTTGTTGTATCTTTCCGTGTTTATTGTTTATTCCATAATCCATGCCAAATTGAGCAGTTCCAAGAACAACTTTATTGATAGATTTATCATGAACCATCCTTATTCCATCACCACATACATCCTTATATTTAAGAGGAAATTTTAGTTTGCTAATTTTTTGAAATCCTAATTCTTCATATAACTTTATTGCTTTAAGATTAGAATCCTTAACCCCTAAAGTTATTTGATTTATATTTAGCTTATTGAGGCAATAATTAATAATCATTTCAGAAGCTTCTTGCGCATATCCCTTTCCCCATTCTCTTTTATCTCCAATCATGATTCCATATTCAGCAGAGTTGTTTTCATGATCTATTGGGTCAATTTTAATATTCCCTATATGTTTATTTGTTTCTTTAACTATTATAGCCCAGAATAGAATTTTTTTTCTCTCTTGTTCTAATAAGAAATTTTTCAGCTTTTCAAGAGAATAATCTCCTCCTGAATCCATATATTTTATGACTTCTAAATCATTCATCCAATCAACATAATCTTCAGATAAGTGTTTCATCCCTATTGGTTCAAACAGTAGCCTTTTAGATTTTAATTCAATCATATTCTATTTTTACCCTATTATTTGATGCATTTTTTCAATAATATAGTCCTGTTCATCATCTTTTAAACTATAATATAATGGAAGTGTCAAGCACATATCATAAAAGTTTAATGAGTTTTTAAGATTTTCGGAGTTATATCCTAATTTTTCATAAAAAGGGTGGTGAGTAACAGGTATATAGTGGACTTGTGTTATTATTCCGTAATCTCTTAGCTTTATCATTAATTCAGCTCTAGTTGTGTTGATTTTTTTAAAATCTATTTTAACAACATACAAGTGATGAGAGCTTTTTGCTCTAAATTCACTTTGAATAGTTTTCAAATATTTAAATTTAGAAAAAGCGATATCGTACCTTTTTACAAGATCAATTCTTCTATCAATAAATAGATTTAGTTTTTTAAGTTGTGATTTTCCAAGAGCACTTTGAAAATCTGTAATCCTGTAATTGTACCCCAGGTCTTGCATTTCATAATACCATGGATTAGATAATCCCTTTGATTTGCTTTGGCTAATATTAATAAAACTATCATCTAATTTATTAATTCCATGACTCCTTAATCTTATTAATTTTTTATAGATGTTTTCATCATTAGTTGTTATCATACCTCCTTCTCCAGCAGCAATTGACTTAACTGGATGAAATGAGAAGCCTGTCATAACTGAAAACTTACACGACCCAACCATTGAACCATCAGAATACTTTGCACCTAATGCATGTGCGGCATCTTCAATTATTGAAAGATTATATTTTTTAGCTATTACAGATATTGATTCCATATCACATGGTAATCCACCATAGTGAACAGGTATAATTGCTTTTATATTTGAGTTATCCTTAATTGTTTGTTCCAATTTCTTTGGACAAATGTTAATAGTATTTCTATCAATATCTGAAAAAACAGGTTCAGCACCACAATATATGACGCTATTTGACGTTGCTACAAATGTTATAGGAGATGTGACGACCTTATCCCCCTGATTAATTCCTAAAGCAATATTTGCTAAATGAAGACCTGCAGTCCAAGAAGACATGGCAACAGCATATTTAGCTCCTACATATTTCGCAACTTCCCTTTCAAAAGAGTCAATCTCATCTCCTTGAGTTAAATTCTTATATTTTAAAACCTCTACTACTGAGTTGATATCATCTTCATCAATATAATGCTTACCATAAGGTATGATTTTTCCCATTTTTTTAAAGATTTTGTAAACTTATTAATTCGCTGAATTTAGAATGAGTATCAAGTTTTAATTCCTCATATTTTCCTTTCTCAATAATTCTTCCTTTATCAAGTAAATAAATTTGGTCAACTTTTTTTATTGTTGATAGTCTATGTGCAATAATAATTACTGTTATTTTTCCACTAAGAGAGTCTATACTTTCTTGAATGTAATTTTCAGATTCAGAATCTAATGCACTAGTTGCTTCATCCAGAATTAATATTTTTGGTTTTCGAAAGAGTTCTCTTGCAATAAATATTCTTTGTTTTTGACCACCCGAAAGAAGTATCCCTCTGTCTCCAACAAGAGTATTAAATCCGTTGGGAAGTGATTCTATGAAATCTAAAATATTTGCTCTTTTTGCAGCCTCTTTAATATTCTTAGATAAAGCAACATTTTTGTTAAAATTACCCGACCACATTGAAATATTATTAGCTATTGAATCATCAAATATTAAAGTGTCTTGAGAAACATAACCTATCTGCTTTCTCCAGATTGATTTGTTGATATTATAAGACGGTAATCCATCAATTGATATTAAACCCTCATTTCTAACTTCATGTGTTAAAGTAATTAAGTCAACCAATGTAGTTTTTCCTGACCCTGATTCTCCAACAATAGCAATTGAACTTTTAAATGGAATTTTAAGTGAGATGGACTTAAGAACTTTTTTATCACTGTTTTTATAACTAAAACTAACATTATCAAATTTTATGGAATCATTAAATTGAAGTATTTTTTTATCTCCGTCTACAGATTGGTTTATTTCTTGGCTTAAAAACTCTTTATGAACAAGTTCCATGCTCCCTATAAAAGTAAATAATCCTTGAAAAGAACTCTGAACAGCTATTGTAGAGTTCAACGCTCTGTAAAAAAGTGCAATTGAAACTAAAATTGGTTCTAGCCTTAACTCAAAGACAAAGACTTGAATAGAAACAATAAACATTATAAAAACTACAGCTATTGGTTCTCTAACAGACTGAGTAAATGCTGAAGCTATCCCACCTTTTATTTGAGTTGAGGTAATTGTTGAAATTGAATTTTTAATATTTTTTTTTAAGATATTAATTTGATCAGTAGATATTAAATATTTAAATCCATGTAGAGATTGAATTAACCATCTGGTTAAAACACCATTTTCCTTGGCTAAAATTCTACCTAATTTTTGAACATATTTATTTAGCCCAAGAAAAACTAAGAGAATTAATATTCCTGCACCTAAAGCCATTAAACCAAAAGAGAGAGTCATTAAGAACCCCAGCGTTAGTAATATTAATGTATTAATCATATGGGACCCTAATAAAATTAATTGCTTAAAAGCCTCTAAAGCTCTTGTTGGTTGTTCATTAATTGTGTTAATTAAATCTCCAGTATTTTTAGTTGAATAATAACTGTATGTCATATTTGAATAGAGATTAAAGAGCCTGATTTTTATTTCCTTTAGAAGCATACCTCTCAGATATGCATTATACCCCAAAGCAGAAAAAGTCATTACTCCTTTTATTAGAAATGCAAATGAAATTAAAATTAAAATAGATGAAAGGTCATTTGAAAATCCAAGAAATTCAATTAAATTATTAATGATTTTATTAAATCCTATCTCAGATATATTCATCTGTGATGAATCAGAGATAGTAGAGAGTAGTGGCAATAACATTAAAATCCCGATACCTTCAAAAACAGAGGCAGTAACTGAAAGGAAGAAAATCAAGTACATTCTTTTACCAATGTAAATTTCAAAAACTTTTATATAACTAAATATATCTTTTATTGGCTTAAACATTTTTATATGTTTTTATTTTTGATGAAATAAATCATAATCTTTTTGTTACTAATTTGTTATCAAAAAATCCTTTAACATCATATATTATTGACTTATTATCAACTTTAAGTTTATTAATATCAATTTTTAAAAAAGAATTGTGAGAAACAGCCAGAATTATAGCATCATATTTATTATTTGGTATTTTATTATGTACTTTCAAACTATAATCTTTATAAAAAGATTCAGTGTTTACCCAAGGATCGTATAAATCAACATCAATTAATTGTTTTTTTAATTTTTTGATTACATCAACAATTTTTGTGTTTCTGTAATCAGGACAATTTTCTTTAAACGTTACCCCCAAAATCAAAATTTTTAATCCCTTCAATTTTTTTTTAGACTTTTTTAATAAATCCATTACTTCATTTGCAACATATTCACCCATTGAGTCATTAAGCTCTCTTCCTGAAAGAATAATTTTAGGTTCATAACCCATAGATATTGATTTATCTGCAAGATAATGTGGGTCAACACCAATACAATGACCCCCAACTAAGCCAGGTTTAAAATTTAAAAAATTCCATTTTGAAGATGCGGCTTCCAACACGTCATTAGTGTCAATATTAATTTTACTAAATATTTTAGAAAGTTCATTTACAAATGCAATATTGATATCTCTTTGAGCATTTTCAATAACTTTTGCTGCTTCTGCAACTTTAATTGAAGATGCTTTGAATGTGCCTGCCTCGATAACTGAAGAATACAGTTTATCAATTTTATTTGCAACTTTAGGAAGTGATCCTGAAGTAATTTTTACAATTTTTTCAATTGTGTGTTTTTTGTCACCTGGATTAATCCTTTCAGGAGAGTATCCACAATAAAAGTCATAATTAAACTTAAGTTTACTTATTTTTTCTAAAACGGGGACACACTCTTCTTCAGTACAACCAGGGAATACTGTGCTTTCATATATAACAATATCACCTTTTGAAATTATACTTGCAACAAGTTCTGTTGCGTTTAACAACATGGATAAATTAGGTGTTTTATCATGATTAATAGGTGTTGGAACTGTAATAATATAAATATTACAATCTCTTGCTAATTCAATATTATTTGAGATTGTCAAGTTATTGTCAATCGCATCTTTTAATTTATTTGAAGCAATTTCAAGGGTCTCATCATGGTAATTATTTAGTGCTTCTATCCTTCTTTTATTAATATCATATCCCACGACCTTGTATTTCTTTGCAAATAAAACAGCTACAGGAAGACCCACATAACCAAGACCAATAACCCCAATTTTTATATTTTTCATGATTTACCTATAAAAAAAGTTCTAAACCCTAATGATTCTAGATACAATTTATCTAGTAAATTTCTTCCATCAAACACATATTTTGGATCACTCATAATTTTAAATATTTTTTTCCAATCATATTCAACAAATTCATCCCATTCTGTACATAAAGAAATTATACTTGAATTTTTTATACAATCATATGGATTTGTAAAAACAGTTACTCTTGATAATCTCAGTTTTATTTCTTCATTTTCAATATTATTTTCTTTTAGAATATTTATAATATCTTCCCTTATTAGAGATTCCTTTACCATTGGGTCATATATGTGGATAGTAATGTTATTGCTCAATAATTTATTGGCTAAGTAGATTGAAGCTGATTCTCTAGAATCATTTGTATTTTTTTTAAAAGCCCACCCTAAAATTGTTACAGTTTTATTAATGTTTTGATAATCTAGAGCATTGATAACAAGCTCTCCTATTCTTTCTGTTTGATAGTTATTAATGTTTACTACAGATTCCCAGTAATTTGCAACTTCATTTAAGCCATAATGTCTAGAAATATATACCAAGTTTAAAATATCTTTTTTAAAACAACTTCCTCCAAAACCTATTGAAGCTTTAAGGAAGCTCGACCCTATTCTTGAATCCATCCCAGTAGCTTTTGACACTTCTTCAATATTGGCTCCTGTTTNTTCACATAATGCTGAAATACTGTTAATAGAAGAGATTCTTTGAGCTAACATTGCATTAGAAACTAACTTTGTTAATTCTGAAGACCAAACATTAGTAGTAATAATTCTTTCTCTGGGTATCCACGTACTATATATTTTTACTAAAGTATCAATAGCCATAAGGCCTGATGTAGTGTTTTCACCTCCAATTAAAACTCTATCTGATTTAAATAAATCATTAATTGCTGTTCCTTCAGCGAGGAACTCTGGATTTGAAAGAACTTCAAAATTGATATTCTTTTTTTTATTTACACTTAAAATATTTTTAATTTTTTCTGCTGTTCTAACAGGCAAAGTTGATTTCTCAATTATAATTTTATCAGACTTTGAGGCCTCTGCAATTTGCTTTGCACATCTTTCAATAAATTTTAAATCAGCAGCATACCCCTTTCCTTCTCCTTCTTTTTTTGTTGGTGTGTTTACTGCCATAAAAATCATTTCAGCCCTTTCTATTTCTTTATCTACTTCCGTTGAAAAGAACAAGTTTACCCCTCTTACTTTACTTATAATTTTTGATAGGCCAGGCTCATATACTGGCAATTGATCAAGATCTCCATTCCATAAGTCTATTTTCTTTTTATTTATATCAACAACAGTAATTTTAAGATCTGGACACTTTAAGGCAATAACAGCCATTGTAGGCCCGCCTACAAAACCTGCTCCAATACAACAAATATTTTTTATCCTCATCTTTCTTTATTTAATATCCATGAAGATGATTGAATTTTATCTCCTAAACCATCTATCATTCTAATTCCAAGTTTTGAACAAATATCTGACTCAGGTATTGTCATATTATTTTGATCTCCTCCATTTGCGAAGCAAAGCAAGTAATCATTAGAAAATTGATTTGAAATCTTCTCTATTGTTTTAATAACGGTTCTATCTCTATCTACAGATAAGAATACTTTATCGACGCATTTTAAATTTTCAACAATAATTAATCTCTCGTCTTGTAACATAAATTTTTTAGATCCTTTTAATTCTCTTTGTATATCATTGTTGACAATTACAAATAAATAGTCTCCATTGGATTTAGCAATATTAAAATACTCAATATGCCCTTTGTGAATTGGATTAAAGTATCCTGACACAATTATCGCAATTTTTTTCATTTTATTCTATTATAGTCATCGGTTATTCTAACAATATCATCTTCTCCAAAATATGTTCCAGTTTGTATTTCAATGAATATAAGTTCATCTTTCCCGTTGTTCTCAATTCTATGTTTTTCTCCAACTTTAATTTTAATAGTGTCACCAATTTCTACTTCTTTTGACTTTCCATTAATTATTGTTTTACCAGAGCCTTTAATTATTTGCCAAATTTCGCTTCTTTGGTTGTGGTATTGATAAGAAAGTCTTCCTGCAGGATTGACAATAATTTTTTTTTACTTTGCAGAGGTTGTCCTCATATAATACATAGTACTTTCCCCAAGGTCTTTCATCAAAGTCTATCCAATTATTTTTCATGATATAGTATTATATGTTTTTTATCAGATAAAAACTTTGACGCTAAGTAAAAACTTACTTTTCGACTAATTAAATTTTCGATTTTATCTTCAAGTTGATTTATATATTTAGAGTTTAAATTTTCACCTACTAAAATAATTTCTATGTTACCACTGTCAATTCCTTTTGCATAATCACCTATTAAAATAATTTGATTAACATTACCCATCTTATCTATTACCGTTGAGACGATATCTTCAAGACCAAGATGTTTGTAGACAACTTTTTTTAAGGTTTCATATAAAGGGTGCTCTGAATTAACTTTATATTCAACTTTATTGTCTTTTTTAATTTTATCAATATATCCTGCATCAAACAAATGATTTAATTCTTTTCGAATAGAATTAGTTGATTCTCCCATTTCATTTGCAAGACCGTTAAGATATCCTCGATTAGCTTGTGAGGTAAAAAACTTGATTAATAGTCTTAAACGAGTTTTAGATGTAATTAGTTGATTAAGCATAATCTTATTTAAGTAACAAAAGTACTTAATTTTAAATAAAATAACAACTAAAGTGAGTTTAATATTAAATAGTTATTTTGATTAAATGATATTAATGTATTTTTGATTAAATATGGACTTAAGTCTTTTTTTAATCATTATTCTATTAAGCACTTTATTTAACGTGTTTTCTCAGAATTACCTTTTAAAAAATAATTTTATTGATAAAATTAATGCAAGATCTTCTCATAACGTTTTAGCTACAAGATCTGGTGGTCTGTCAATTTTTAGTATTCTATTTTTAAGTTCAGTGTTTTTCTATTTAAAAGGACAAGATGTCTATGATTTTTCAATTCTAGTTCCTCTCTCTATTTTATTTATAATAGGATTATACGATGATTTATTTAAAGTTGATTTTAAACTAAAATTTATCTTTCAAATTATTGCAGCTAAAATTTTAATTGATTACGGCTTTGTTATTGATAATTTTCATGGTATAATGGGTATAAATGAATTAGACAGAATGTTTGCACAAGTTTTTACTATATTTATAATAGTTGCAATAATTAATTCTATAAACTTCATAGATGGTATAGATGGGCTTGCAATTTCTGTAGTTTCCATATTTATAATATTGTATGAGTACTTTTCGATCAATGAAGCTGAATTTCAAACTCTTTCAATAATTATTTTGGCCTCATTTATTCCTTTAATATATTTTAATTTTAGATCCAAGAAAAAAGTTTTTCTTGGTGATTCTGGATCAATTTTCTTGGGCGGATTGGTAAGTGTATATGTTCTTAACATTCTTTCAAATGATTACATTATAAAAAAAGAATTTGATTTAAATAAGATTATATTTATTATATCAATATTAAGTTATCCTATTATTGATTTAATAAGAGTTTTTTTTATTAGAATACTCAAAGGTCGATCTCCATTTATTGCAGATAGAAATCATTTACATCATATATTATTAGACAAATTTAAAAGTCATATACTGACTTCTCTATTTATTCTATTTATGTCAATACTTTTTACAATATTTGTACAATTATTATTTTAATCTCTTATAATAAATCACAACTAATTTATTTTGATTAGCGATCTATCAATCAATAAAATATTTTATTAATTTTATTTAAAATATTAGAAATGAGATTTAAAATTATTTTGGTGTTTAGTTTAACATTTTTGACTTCTTGTCAAAATATTAACGCATGTAGTGATTTTATTGTTCAAGATGAAATTATCCAGCTCCCAAATGGTCAAAATACAGTTATAAAAGTTACATACTTAAATGACATAAGATATACTGGTAAGTGTGAAACATTTTATGATGATCTTGGCCTTGAAGTTGATTCTCAAAGACAATATAAAAATGGTCTTGATCATGGAAGGTGGACCTTTTACCACACCAATGGTGAAATAGAGACAACAGGTAGATTTAAAAAAAGCAAGAGAATTGGAATATGGAAGTACTACTATGAAGATGGAACCTTAAGTCAAATTTCTAGGTATCGTAATGGTCTTAAGCATGGAACATGGAAGGTGTTTTCTGAAAAAGGAGAGCTTCTATCTGAAAACAAATGGGTTAAAGGAGTTTTGAAATAATAACTTATCTACAAAACCTATTGTATACATCGACAGTTCCACTCCCTCCATACCTTTTTTCATTTGCTTTTATTAAATATCTACACCCTTGGTCTAAACTATCTAGTTTTATCAACATAAGTGCTTTTAAATATTCGGATTTACCATCAATACTTTTTAACTCGTATATAACCTTATCAAAATATTCATAGGCTTTTTTATAATTTTCCAAATTATTATAAGTTAAAGCAGCATTTTCATAAATTATATAATCCCCTTTATCAAATTCTAAAGCAGCTTCATAAAATTCAATCGCATCTTTATATTTTTTTGATTCATACTTTAGATTTCCTTTTTCAACTAGGTTCGCAGCAATATTTACATTTAACTCTCCGCTAGTTATAATATTTTTAAGAACAATATATCTTTTATCATTTATATATTGTGGGAATCGGTCGGAAAATTCATTAAGTAAGTTGAGAATTTCTGAATCTTTTGGACCAACAATAAAATAACGAGAATTTATATAGTCAATCCAATGACTTGAGTTTGAATTTTTGATTTTTTTAAAAGAATCTCTCAATTGATTTGTATCACCTCTAATCACCAAATTTTTAAAGTAAATATCTCTATGAAAATTATTATTTGGAATATATTGAAATGCATCCTTTGCGTAAACATAAGAACTATCAAATTCTTTAATATCAAAATAAATGTTAGCTAACTGGGCCTCAGGAACTTTAATATATGGATTGTCTTTTATTGAAGTTTTATTTAATTCAATAGCCTTGTCAATTGAATCCATTTGATAATAGTATCTTGCTTTTAGAGCTTTTATGGGAATTAAGGTAGCTGAAATTGATGGGAAATTATCATCTANTTTTTTAATTTCATAAATAGGAACTCTAAATTTTTGTTCATTAAAGTCTTGAATCAAAAATCCTTGAAGAAAGGAAGATTGAAGCGCCTTATAGTTAATCAAAGAGGTAGATATAANTAAAACTAAAATTATACTATTTATAAGGTATTTATTCATTAGTAATCCTTTGCTTTTTATTAATGTTAATAAACATAACAAGAATGAAAATTAAGCTCATATGAGATATTACTCTTGATATGGGAAAGTTAAAAAATGAATCAATAAAATAAGATGTCATCATCAAAATAATCAAAATATTAAGATTATGATTTTTAGTTTTTAAATATTTAATAAAAGATAAAATTATAGGTGTTAGTAGTAGGTATAAATAAGCAAGAAAACCCATTATTCCAATTTCAGCAAAGACTTGAAGTAAATCATTATGAACATGCAATGGCACTGTATAAGAAGACATATTTTTTGAATCATAATATACTGATTTTAACTTCCAGTTACCAACTCCCACTCCAATTAATGGATGTTTTTTAATTGATTCTATAGCTTGAGAATAGTATCTTAAACGATCATTTATTGAATCATCTGAAATATTAGGATTAATAGAAGATACTCTTTCTAATATTTTGTTACTATTTTGTGATAGAAATACATTTTCCGAAACTATGTAACTTGATACAATGACCAATAGGTAAATCAATGTCTTTTTAAAATTCAGTATTCTAAATTTTAACAAAATAAAAATAGCATGAATTACTATTAAAGATAAAATTGCACCTCTTGAAAGAAGTACTAAAGCTGAACAAAAACTCAAAAATAATAACAGGTAAGAAATCAATAATATATTAGTATTACTATTTCTGAAAATTAAATACATTAAAACAGGTATTTTAAGAACTATTGAAAAAGCTGTTATGTTAATGTTTCCTGAAAAACCACGAATATTTAAAGTTCTTTCAACTAATCCTTGATCTAAAAATACTATTTCAAATGATGNAAATAAAACAGCTGTAGATTCTATGAAAATTGATATAGATAAAAGGATTATTATAAACTTTATAAACCTCTTGTTTCCAATTAGAATTGAGTTAAAATAGATAAACAAAAAACTTAAAAAAAAGGTAAAATAACTACCAAGGACAATTATAGACTCAGATAGATTTTCTGAGTTAAGTATTGATATAACACAGAATATTAAAAAAATAAAATATGCTAATAATAAGTTGTTTTTTTTTTGATATTAAAAAAAAATCATACAGTTTATTGATTTTAAAAAAATATATAAAGGACGATATATTAATTATTGAAATAAATGCTAGCTGTGGATATTTTCTATCCCAAGCTAAATTTGCAAATATAATTTCTTGAATTAAAAATGAAAAGAAGTATAAGGACATTAATATATATGGTATTGCTCTTTTCATAAGTCAAAAATATAATAAAATCTTATAGGTGTGTGTATATATAATAAAAAAACCCTCCAAAAAGGAGGGTTTAATTATTATATAAAAAGTTTACTAACTATATATTATAGCCAGTGAGCTCTCCATTGAACTGATCTAGCAACAGAATTATCTGTAGCAGCGTCAACAGAAGATTCGGCCGCTCTAACGTCAGCTCTATTCTGAGCTTGATCATCTCTTAGATCTGCAGTAGCCCAAGTTGTGTTAGCTCTATATCTAGTAGATAACGTGTTAACTGTAACAGAAGCTACAGCGTTAACAGTACTAGTAATTGCACTTAATGGTGTCGCACCAGTAGTATCTGTAGATTCAATTGTTAAAATTATACTACCATCAACAGAAGAGTTATCTGATGTATTGTTTGATGCACCAATAGTATAATCAATATTAGCACCAGATGTAGCAGTAACTGTACCAGCAGATGGTGTAATTGTTAATGCTTGGCCGTAACCTGCACTATCTGTTCTAAGCATAGTCCATGTTAATGCAGCAGCGTTAGAATCGTTATCTGGAGAAGCTAAAGTTGCTTCTGCAGAAGCTGAAGCAGTACCAGAAGTACCATATTTAGCATTCCAAGCAACGTAAATAGCAGCAGACATAGAAACCGCTGAAGCAGCCGTAGCTGTTACAGAGTTATTACCTAGTTTTACAGTTAAGAAATCATCTGTACCAAACCCGTAGTTAGTTGCAGTATTTGCAGCTGTTACAGCAGTAACAGTTGTATATCTTTCACCAACAACAGCAGTTGTTGTTCCTTCTACAACATCTCTAATAGTTGCTTTCATAGTAGAATTTCCACCTCTTTTAGCATCCATAGTGATACCAAGAGCTGTAGCTCTTTGAACATTCACAGCAGTTTCAAGTGCAGCAACATCAAGATCTTTGTTTACACCTTGAAGTGTAACTGCAGTACCTAGTCCATTTACAGATGTGTCAAATATAGGTGTTCCGCCATATGACATTTGTAGGGTAGAATTAGATCCTCCAGCACCAGCAGTTGTGGTAATAAGGTATCCTGCTTTTTCAGCTTTTGCACCTTTAGCACCAGCAGCATCGTTAGCAGAACCTTTAGTAATGTTTACAACAGATGTAATAGTTGCTTCACCTGCAGTTGCAAATGATACAGAATTACCTGCATTTTGTTCACCAGCAGTTTTTGTTCCATCTGCAGCAGCACCAGTAGCGACACTGTGAAGAGTCACAGTATCAAAGTGTACTTTTGCATCTGAATTTGTATTAGTGTAAACTGCACCTAAGAAAGAAGCTAGGGTCTTCATACCTGAACTTGAAGTATATGAACCTAAATCTTTTATAGCAGTAGTGTTTGTTGCAGCAGCTGTTGCAGCGTCGTACTGTGTAGTACCATCATCTGTATCAGTTGCAGCTGAAGCTGTTAAATCATTGCTATAAATGTCAATGTTTGGAGTTTCAGTAGAAGCACCAGTAGCAGTTAAACCAGTAAAGTCAACAGTTGTTAATGCGGTATTACCTGTTACAGTAAGTACAAGAACTTTGTTTGCTTTAGATGTAAGACTTGTCATAGCAAGGTTATTTGTAACAACAAGGTCAGTACTTGTTCTATCCGCAGTAACACCAACAAAGTTAAGCTCACTAGTGTGATCAAGAACAGCTGAAGTCAAAGCGTCATTACCAGTAAGTGTAACATCACTAATTTCAGCACCTGTTACATCTAAAGTTGTTAAGTTGTCATTGTTAGTTAAGTCAAGGTCTCTCATAGTAGCATCAATATCTACTGATTCAAGATTTGCGTGACCATTTAAGGTTACATCTTGCCAGAAACCTGTTAAGCTAACTGAAACTAATGCAGCAGAGTCAGGGTTGAATCCAATACCAGATCCAGATCTTCCTGTAGCAGCAGCACCATATGCTTGTGGATTTTTTGCTGTTGTACCTAGATCAGGGTCAGAAACTTTATCAAGATCAATAGTAACAGATTTTAGATTACTTGAAGTATCTAAACCTGCAATTCTTTCGACATCTGTAAAGTCTACAGTCTCAACACCATCGTTAACTGTAATTAAACCTTTAAATCCAGTAACTGTAGCAGAAGCAACATTTGTTAGGTTTAAAGCACCTTCGTAAGAAGTCCAGTTTGATAAGCTAAATGAAGCTGGTCCATTTAAAGTAAGTGTATAGTCAGTTTCAACTACTGCAGATGTAGTATCGTTTAGGTTAGAAATATCTACAGCACCACCTTTTTTAGTTGTAATGTCTAAGCTAGCATTTGTATAATAAGTTAAGCCTGATAAGTCAACATTTGTTACAGAAGTACCAAAAGTAATTTTATCTACGTTAGTAGAAGAATCAGTTTGGAATGCAGTAACAGAAGTTAATACAGGGAACTCAATAGAAGTAACTTTTGATTGGTATGCATCATCTAAAGTAATAGTTCCAGCAGTAACAAGAGCAGGGAAATCATAATCTCCAGCTTGCTTAACTGTTAAATCACCAGTAGAAGCTAACTTACCAAATGTTACAGCTGTAACATCAGAAGTACTAGCAGTATAACTAAAAGTACTAGTTACAGTAAATATTTTATCTAATACTTGCTGAACTTTTGCATTGTCCATAGCATTCGATACTGTAAAAGTAACTGTACCATTAACAATATTAATGTTATTACCAAGAGCAACAGCAGCATCTAATTCAGAAGAAGATGTTACAGATAAATTTTTAGTATATACATTACTAGTATCTAGTAATTCTTGCACACTTACCTGAATAGCTGTTACCTCATTTTGTAATGCAAGAACTGCAGCAGCAGTTGAAGCAGAAGCAAGAGATGCTTTAACCGTTTCTAATTCAGCAGCTAAAGTTGCAAGACTTGCTTCAAGACCTGAAAGATCTGTAGCAGTAATTGCATTAGCAGCAGCAGTAGCAGCAGCAGCTTCAGTACCAGCAGCAGTAGCAGCAGTACCAGCAGCAGTAGCAGCAGCAGTAGCAGCAGTAGCAGCAGTAGCAGCAGTAGCAGCAGTAGTAGCAGCATTTCCAGCAGCAGTAGCAGCAGAAGTAGCAGCAGTAGTAGCAGCATTTCCAGCAGCTTCAGCAGCAGCAGCGGCAGCTTGAGCAGCGCTTACACCAGCCTGAAGACCAGAAATTGATCCAGATAGTGAAGCCACTTGACTTGATAAGGCGCCTAAGCCATCAACTTGAGATTTTAAAGCACTAATCTGTGCATTTAAATCATCAAATTGATCATCGTAGTTTTGACAACCCACTAAAACTAGTGAGGCAAGCAAAACAGTTAATAATCCTTTTTTCATGTTTTAAAATTTAATTTATATTTAATGTTTGTATTTTATTATGAACGTTCATTGTTACATATTAAATGTACACACACACATAAGCAAATACTGTGCCAAAGATTATAATTAACGTGTAAATAATTGATTATCAATTAAATAAAAATTAACAAATAACTCAAAAAATGAAAAACATTATACTTTTAAGCTTAACAACGCTAATATTATTAACAAGTTGCAATAGTCCATCAAACTCAATTATAACAATTGATACTCATGATGATATAAACGTTATCAACTTTACTGACTCTTTAAACTATTCAATGGATACTGATACACAAGTAAACCTTCCCAAAATGGAGGCAGGGG